>NZ_CBRA020000155.1:0-41892 GCF_000469945.2 Paenibacillus sp. P22
GTCTCGATTGCAGCATCATCCATGCTCTTGTCGAGGCATTTTGGCATACCAGTCTTTCATTCCATCGGGCTTGYYKTMATACACATCCGGGAGTTTCCTATTGCTGGCGCGATTTTTTCTGAAATGCCTGCCATACATGTTCCCCAAGCCTAGCCGGCATTTCTGCCGGGCAGCAGACAAACAAAATGAAAGACATGCCTTTCGGCATGTCTTTCAGGCAAATCTTTTATCTACCCGGCTGAATTCCCAACCGTCCCACACTTCTTGCCGGAGATCAAATCCGCTCGAACAACAGATACTCCGGCATACTGGCGCCTCTCCGCGATGGGATCCACCGCCGCCACCCGCGCGCCGCGCTGGACAGCGAGGCCGATGGCCGCCAGCCCGATCGGGCCGCAGCCGGTGACGGCCGCCCAGTCGCCCGGTCCCATCGATGTTCTCGCCAGAGCCGAATAAGGCGTTCCCCAGTTGTCGAAGAGGAGCGCTCCTTGCTCGTAGCTGAGCGACGGGTCCAGCAGCAGGCAGTTGCGCTCCGGCACGGCGATGCGCTCGGAGAAGCCGAAACCCATATGCTCCACTGTATTCGGACAGCGGATGAAGGCTCCCTCCAGGCATGCCGGGCATTCCCCGCAGCCTTTCACATTGTTGACCGCGACGCGGTCTCCCGGCTGCAGCGAGCGGACGCCAGGGCCGACTGCCGTCACGAGACCGGCAACCTCATGGCCGGCGACGTATTCGGAATGCCTCTCGACATTCCAGAACCATTTATCCGAGCCGCAGATGCCGCATGCCCGCACCTCGACGATGACCTCGCCGGCTCCAGCGGCCGGTTCAGGCACATCCACGACCCGCAGATCCTGCGGGCCGAATGCTTGTACTTGTTTCATCGTGCCGAATCCTCCGATCCCTGCTCTGGCTGCAAAACCTCTCCTTCTACCCTACCACAACTAGGCGGCTTGGGGAAAATGGCGCCGGCGAAAGTCCGTCCGGACCGGCTTCGATTACTCAGAAACCGTTAGTCCCCTATTCTCTCCTCTTCCGAGATGATAAAATGAATCCAACTTTTTCCATATATAGGGAGGCGATTCGATTGAATGTGTTTATTTTCGCTGCTCTCATCGTGCTCATCCTCGGTGTCATAAGCATCGATTCCCAGTTAAGACTGCTGAACAGCAAGTGGGATCGCTGGCAGAAGGAGCAAAGGCGCAGCAAGGAGGATACGTAGAGAGCCCGAATTGAAAATAGACCGCCTGGGGGCGGTCTGGACATGGATAAAGCGCGTTGCAGGAAGGTCAAAACCGAATCATCGTGCCCGCTGCTGACACCCGGCCCCATCCGGACGGAAGCAGAACCGGCCGGAAGGCCTCCATGCCTTCCGCGTTTCCGGCTTCCGCTATTCGGCGTTCGGCCTCTCCAGCCTGCTGGAGGGATCGGATCCGTCGATTCAAATCGGCATGGGGAGGCAGCTTCAGCAGCTCCGGATCCCGGGTGAATTCCGCGGTAACCTCCAACGTAAACGAGCTGGTGAAGGAGCCGCAGGTTCCGTTCTTGTACTCCATTTCCATGAGCATGACCGGGTGGGTCCCCGTCCGATGCGGCATGATTTCCAGCTCTACCAAAATGCTTTTATATTCTTTGTGGTAAATATCTCCGGCATGGATAATTTTTTCGCCGAAAATATCCTCCGCGGCAAAGCCTGTAATGCCGTCAAACCGGATGTAATCCGAGGGCTGGAGCGTCAGCTTCACTTTGCGTGCGGCAATCGCAAGCCGGCTTTGGAGCTCCTCCCGGAACAGGTCGGAAGCCTGCATGTCATGGGCGACGGGATCTTTCACCTTCTCCGAGGCCGGCTGACCGCTTGCGGCTCCTTGAGCTTCTAGGATCAGTTGAACTTTCTCTGCTCCGTCCGCCGACAAGTATGGACGGCTCCATGCGTATGTAAAGGTTACGGTTGGAATCATAAAAAATGATGTCCTCCTCGAGTATGTACGAATCCCTGCAAGATAAAAACGCTGCTTATAGAGAGTTGGTATGCGAACATATGTTCGAAAGGAGAAAAAAAAGTCCCGAAATGGGGACTTTTAGTCTAGGACATCGCCGTTTCAATGATAAAAGGGCCGTATTACCCGGGAATACCCCTCTATAGCCGCATGACAGAAACCTAAAAGAATCGTTGCTCTGAAGAGGCCCTAAAAGGAGTTCAAGCGGTTGAAGCCCTTATAAATTCAAATGCTGCGGGCTGGCGTCATCCAGGGCCTCGCTCGCCCTCTGCCGTTCGACTGTCCCATCCTCCAGCCGCAGCCAGGACTCGAACTCCCGGCTTCCCTCCGTCAGCCGAATGACGCGGGCTCCGCGCTGGAAGCCCTCCCGGCCATAGGTGGCATAACCCGACGCCCGTCCGTAGGAGAGGCGGATGCCGAGCCATTCGCCCGAGTAGTCATTGATGTGGTCATGGCCGCAAAAGGTTCCGATCACGTCGCCGGCCTCCGCCATCGCGGCGAAAAAGCCGCCGTTCACCTCGGCGCAGCATACCCGCTCATGCTTGTTGCCCGAGCAGGAGCCGGACTCCCAGGCCGCGTTGTACTCCGGCAGAGGAATGTGGAAGAAGGCCAGCGACGGCAAAGGCTCGCCCCCGGCGAGCTTCCTATGCTCCGCCGAGCGGGACAGGTACCATTCCGTCTGGTCCCGGCCGATCCAGCCGTAGCCGGGAATCCGATCGACGCGGGAGTAATCGCCGCTGTCCAGGAAGTACAGCGACGCGGCTGGCTTGCCGTCAACGCCTAATACGGCATGGTCGTAATTGCCCCAGCCGCCGATGCCCGGCTCATGACCCGTGACGCTGCCGCCGGCAGCCATCAGCTCCCGCAGCACCGCCTCGCGGCTGACGCCGCAGCCTTCCTCGGCGTCATGGTTGCCGAGCACCGCAGCCCAGGGAATGCCGCTCTCCGCCGCAGCGGAGACGACTTCGCGCACCGAGCTCAGCGGGTCTCGGCAATGCAGGCTGAAGATCAGATCGCCCGTGAAGACGATGAGATCCGGCCGCTCCGCCTTGAGCACCCTTTCCATCAAGGAACGGGTCAGCTGATCCTCAGCCTCTCCATTTTGCCAATGAGTATCCGTGAATTGAACGATCTTGAACGTGCCGTCCTTGCGGAACCGCAAGCTGCTCCCCATCTCCGCCAACCTCCTTCATCTCCTCATTCCCACAAGCTTCAATGCGCTCCGAGCGCATGATTCCTACCGTATGGCTTTCGGCGGCCATGGCGCCTTTTCCTCCCGCCGTCTTGACCGGCAGTACGATGAACGAGATGGCATGCCTTGCTTGCCTTGCACGATCGGCCCTGCTTGTCCGGCCTAGATCTGCAGTACGGGAAGATCCTGGAGCTCGACCTCCGCGGCGGCGGCGCCATGCAGCTCGAAAAGCACCAGCTCGTTGCGGCCGGACTTCAGCAGCGGAGCCGGGATATACAGCGTCCCCTGCGGACCGATCTCCCAGTAGCGGCCCAGATTGAAGCCGTTGATGCAGGCAACGCCTTTAGTCCAGCCTTTCACGTTCAGGAACGTATCCGCCGGCTCTCCCTCCACCTCGAACTCACCGCGGTAGAAGGCCGGCTCGTTCGCAGAGGCTTCAACGGCGGCATCCGCGCCGGACGGCCCGTAACTGATTCCGGACAGATCCTCCAGCGGCAGCGAACGGATCGTCCATCCGTACAGAAACTGCTGGCCGAAGCGGATGCCCTCGGTGACGCCTTTCGGATCCTTGAGCAGCGGACCGTAGTTGATGCGGCCCATATTTTCC
Source organism: Paenibacillus sp. P22 (assembly GCF_000469945.2). Lineage (NCBI taxonomy): Bacteria > Bacillati > Bacillota > Bacilli > Caryophanales > Paenibacillaceae > Paenibacillus > Paenibacillus sp. P22. Next base: position 3,800 of record NZ_CBRA020000155.1, read on the forward strand.
ACGAGCAGGCTTACGGTCACGCCTCCCTCGGGCACGGAGAAGCTCACCTCCCGCTCCGGATTCCAGCGCTCCAGCGTCCCCTTGTACTCGCCGTCCACGAACACCATCGCGCGGTCCCGCACCTCCTGCGCCGTCAGGCGGCTCTCTCCCCGCGGTCCGGACAGATGCGTCGTGTACAAAATGAAGCCGTAATTCTGCCCAAGCTGCTCCATCGTCTCGGGGCAGGCGCGTGTCACCGGGGCGGAAAGGCTGTCCAGGACGGAGAACAGCGGCGCCCGCTCCGTCAGGCTCACCTTGCCGTAGCCCTTGCTCGGGATAGGCTCCGGCAGCTCCAGCGGACCAAGCTCCGCGTACTTGCCGATCACCTCGCGCACCGCATGGAACTTATCCGTGATCTCCCCCGATTCGCTCACGAGGACATCGTAGTCGTAGCTCGTGATCGTCGGCTCGAACTTCTCGCCGTGGTTGGCCCCGCTGTAGAAGCCGAAGTTCGTGCCGCCGTGGAACATGTAGAAGTTGACCGAAGCGCCGGCGGCCAGCATTTCATCCAGCACCTGTGCCGTGTCGGCGGCGTCGCGGGTATGATGCTCCTCGCCCCAGTGGTCGAACCAGCCGTTCCAATACTCCATGCACATGAGCGGCTGATCCGGCTGCGCCTTCAGCAGATCTCCGAACGCCTCGTCCGGGCGCGAGCCGAAGTTGACCGTCTCCCATACCCCGTCGACCATGCCGCCCTGCAGCATGAAGTCGCAGGGACCGTCGGAGGTGAACAGCAGCACGTCCACCCCGCGGTTGATCAAGCCATCCCGCAGATGAGCCAAGTATTCCTTGTCGTTGCCGTAGCTTCCGTATTCATTTTCAATCTGCATCGCGATGACCGGCCCGCCGTTCGTCGTCAGCAGAGGCACCAGCCTGGGGATCAGCTCGTCGTAATAGGCGTCTACCTTGTCCAGAAAAGGCTTGTAGGCGCAGCGCAGCCGCATGTTCCCGTCCTTCAGCAGCCAGGCGGGCATGCCCCCGAACTCCCATTCCGCGCAAATATAAGGACTCGGCCTGACAATGACATGCAGTCCGAGCTCTCCCGCCGTCCGGATATAGCGCTCGATGTCCGCCAGACCGTCGAAGTTGAACCGGCCCTCTACGGCCTCATGCAGATTCCACGGCACATACGTTTCCACCGTGTTGAAGCCTGCCGCCTTCAGCTTCAGCAGCCGGTCCCTCCAATACTCCGGCACCACGCGGAAGTAATGGATCGCGCCGGAAAGGATGCGGATCTCCTGATTTCCCAGCATCAGCTTGGGACCTTGAATGGTCAGACGGGTCATACGGACAGCTCCTCCTTGGGATGGACTTCTGGCGATGCTTCGGCAGCCCGCGCCATGTCCGGTTCTTTTCCTTATCGTATCGGGCTGGGAGCGACTTCAACAATGCACAAAGTCCGCAATTTCTTAACCATTTGTCGCAAGAGACCCTTATACTGGTTGTAGATGCACGACCGTAGATCCATCCCCCGAGAGGAGCCTATGCAGCATGGAGCGCTTGTTCGCCTTCCAAAACCGATCCGACACCTTGCAGCTGTATGGCTGCCATTTCGGCCTCAAGCCGGCCGGCTGGTCCTATGACAAGCATCATCATCATCTCTATGAGCTGTTCTGCTGCATGGACGGCTCGGCGGTGCAGGAAATGCAGGGCGGCTCCGTTCCGCTCGCTCCGGGCGACTGGTTCCTGCTGCGTCCCGGCGTCAGCCATACTCTGGCCAATGCCGGCACGGGTCCGCTCGCCTTCTTCAACTTCCACTTCGACCTCGACGATCTGGAAGTGCGCGGCCGGCTGGGAGCCGCACCGTTCCGGCTCATTCCCGGAAGCCATGCCTCCGACAGCGGACTGCCCGGCTGCGTGGCCGGACTGGAGAGCCTGCTCGGGCAGCAGCTCATCGGCGATCGAGATTCGGCCCTCCCGGACAGCGGCCCCCGCAGCCAAGCCATCCCGCTCGGGCTGCATCAGCAGCTTGCCTTCCAGTCCGCGATCCTGGCGATACTGGGCGAGATCATCCGCCTGCTGGMAKMGRYKMSGSAGCCKGAAGCTCTACCGCGCCATCGTCGGCGAGGGAGCGGTCATCGAGCCTGGCGTCGTCATGGGATCCCCCGACAGTCCGGACATCGCCGTCGTCGGCAGCGACGAGAAGATCAGCAGAAGTCCAAAACTTCAGGAGGTGGAGCAGCCATGATCAACAAAGCGATGGGCGTCGTGAACCTTATCCACGAGACGGATGAGCTGGAAGGCCTCACGTCATACCGCTGCCCGGCTACCGTCCCGTTCGGGGCCAGATACAGGCTGATCGACTTCACGCTCTCCAGCATGGTCAACTCCGGCATCCACAAGGTAGCCGTGTTCGCCCATACGAAGTACCGCTCCCTCATGGACCATCTGGGATCCGGCCGTCCTTGGGATCTGCATACGAGGCAGAGCGGCCTCTTCATTCTTCCGCCGGCTTCGGACAGCATCCAGGAGCTCAGCCGGGGAGACCTGTTCCACTTCTACCAGCATCGCGACTATTTCCAGCGCTGCAAGCTGGAGTACGTCGTCGTGACCCGCAGCCAGATGGTGTGCAACATCGATCTCGACGCGGTGCTCGATTACCATGAGCAGATGAACGCCGACGTTACCGTCGTCTGCAAGCAGCAGGCCGACATGCTCGGCGGCAAGACGCGCAAGGTCGAGCTTGCCTCCGACGGCCGCGTCGTTCAGATGCAGGACCATTTCGGCAATATGGACAGCTCGCTTCATTCCATGGAGATCTATGTCATGAAGAAGGATCTTCTCATGGATCTCGTGCAGACCTCGCTGGCGCAGGGGCAGGACCATCTGGTCCGCCACGCGATCCTCTCGCGCCTGGACAGCCTGCGAATATACGGCTATCTCTATGAGGGCTTCCTCGGCGTCGTCAATACGGTGGAATCCTACTACCGCACGAGCATGGAGCTGCTTCGCCCCGAGGTGTGGAGGGAGCTGTTCTTCCAGCCGGGGTCGGTCTACACCAAGACCAAGGATGAGCCTCCTACCCGTTATCTCGAAGGAGCGATGACGGGCAATTCCCTGATCGCCAATGGCTGCAGGATCGAAGGGACCGTCATCAACAGCGTGCTGTTCCGCGGCGTCCACGTCGGCAAAGGCGCCGTCATCCGCAACAGCATCGTCATGCAGAACGGAACGATCGGAGCGGGCACCCGGCTTGACCGGGTCATATTGGATAAGGAAAGCAGCGTTGAAGCCGACCGCGACATCCGCGGCGCGGAAAGCATGCCTTTCGTATCCGGCAAGAGAAAGACCATTTAATGGTCTTTTCTCTTATCGGGACCTTTTTCTCTCTAGAGGGAGGTCGCCTCCTTCCAGCCGAGGTCCATCTTATCTAGCAATTGCAGCTTTTTTCTCTAAAAGCGAATAGAATGACTCTTCCAAACCGATACTAGATGATAGAAAGACAGGCGGGCGGCCGGCAGGCAGGAACAGCTGCCGCCGCTTGCGCTGTCCAGGAGGGAACCTGCCGTGAATGTATTGTTCGTGACATCGGAGGCTGTGCCCCTGGCTAAGACGGGCGGCCTTGCCGACGTGGTCGGCGCATTGCCCAAAGCTTTGCTGGAAAACGGGGTGGGAGCCAGCGTAATCCTGCCCAAATATGAAAGCATCCCTTGGAAGCATCTGCAGCATTTCGAGACGATCGACACGTTCTCGGTCCAGATGGGATGGCGGATGCAATACTGCGGACTTCTCCGGGGAGAGGTCGGCGGAGTCGTCTATTATCTCATCGACAACGAGCATTACTTCCGCCGGGGCGGACTGTACGGCTACGGCGACGATCCGGAGCGCTTCGTGTTCTTCAGCATCGCCGTGCTCGAAGCGGTCCGCAGGATGGACACCCGCTTCGATGTGCTGCACTGCCACGATTGGCAGGCGGGGCTCGTGCCTTTCCTGCTCAAGCGCCGTTACTTCCAGGATGAGGTTCTGGGCGGCATCCGTACCGTATTCACGATCCATAACCTGCGGTATCAGGGCATATTCGGCCAGCAGGAAATGATGGATATGATCGGGATGGGGCCGGAGATTTTCAGCGAAGGCGGCCTGGAATTCCACGGTGCGGCGAGCTGCATGAAGGGCGGACTTCTCTACGCGGACAAGCTTACGACCGTAAGCCCGAGTTATGCCGAGGAGATCAAGACCGCTTATTACGGGGAAGGGCTGGACGGCCTTCTGCGCTGGAGAGCGGCCGATCTGGCGGGCATCGTCAACGGCATCGACACGGCCGACTTCGATCCGGCTGCGGATGAGGCGCTCCACGCCAAGCTGGGCGGCTCCGCTCCGTACAAGCTGGCCAACAAGCTCGCCCTGCAGCGGGAGATGGGCCTGCCCGAGAGGGCGGACGTTCCGGTCATCGGCATCGTGTCCCGGCTGGTGGAGCAAAAGGGCTTCGACCTGATCGACGCCGTCTTCGGCGAGCTGCTCGAAGAAGACGTGCAGTTCGCGATCCTCGGTTCCGGGGAATGGAAATACGAGGAGATGTTCCGTCAGGCCTCGCATTCCCGGTATGACAAATGCAGCATCCGCACCGGCTTCGATGACGGGCTCGCGCGCCGCATCTACGCCGGCTCCGACCTGTATCTCATGCCGTCCCAGTTCGAGCCTTGCGGCCTCAGCCAGCTGCTGGCGCTGCGCTACGGAACGGTGCCGATCGTGAGAGAGACGGGAGGGCTGAAGGACACCGTCCAGCCTTTCAACGAATACACTGGGGAAGGCAACGGTTTCAGCTTCGCGCATTACAACGCCCATGACATGCTGTATACCATCCGCAGGGCGTTGCATTATTACCGCAACGAACAAGCTTGGAAGGTGATCGTCAGCAACGGCGAGAAGGACGATTACAGCTGGAGCCGTTCCGCCAAGTCCTACATCGGCCTCTACGAACAACTAGCACCTGAGCGGAAGGAGAAGGAATCATGGCCCGTCACCTTGTAATCGGCAACGGAAAAATGCTTCTCAACCTTGACCATAACAGCTACATCCGGGACATCTATTATCCGTACGTCGGACAGCTCAACCATGTCGGCGGCCAATACTGCCGCCTCGGCATCTGGACCGAGGGTCAATTCAGCTGGCTGGAGGATTCGGCCTGGGAGTCCAAGCTGGACTATATCGAGGATTCTCTCGTCACCAACGTCAACGCCCGCCATGGCGGGCTCCAGACGGAGTTGCAGATGAACGACGGCATCCATCAGCGCGAATGCATCTACCTCAAGCGAGTCGTCATCCGCAACCTGTCGGACAGAGAGAGGGAATACCGGCTGTTCTTCCACCAGGATCTCATGATCGACGGATCCGAGGTTGGAGATACGGCCGCCTACTATCCCGACAACCATACGCTGTTCCACTACAAGCGCTCGTCGTATTTCATGTTCAACGGATTTTCCGACGAAGGCGGCATGACCCAGTATTCGACCGGAATCAAGCGGTTCCATTCGGCGGAAGGAACATGGAGGGACGCCGAGGACGGCACCCTCATGGGCAATGCGATCGCACAGGGCTCCGTCGACAGCACGATCAGCTTCCGCACTGTCGTTCCGGCGGGCGGCGAGAAGACGGTCTATTACTGGATGTCGATCGGCAAGAGCCTGGAAGAGGTCAAGGAGCTGAACCAGTACGTCCAGGAGAACCATCCCGAGAAGCTGCTCAGCCGCATCGTCATCTACTGGAACCACTGGCTGGGCAGGGCGGAGAGGGATCTGGGCGACCTGCCTCCGGAAGTGGCGCGGATGTTCCGCCTCAGCCTGCTCATGGTGAGGACGCAGACCGACGAGCGGGGCGCCATCATCGCGGCCAACGATACCGATATCCTTCAGTACAACCGGGACCATTACAGCTACATGTGGCCGCGGGATGGAGCGCTGGTCGCCGATGCGATGTCGCTGGCAGGCTATCAGAGCGTGATCGCGCCGTTTTTCCACTTCTGCTCGCAGGCGCTTACTCCGGAAGGATATCTGTACCATAAATTCAATCCGGACGGAACCGTAGGCTCCAGCTGGCATCCTTACATGGTTCAGGGAACCAAGCGGCTCCCGATCCAGGAAGACGAGACGGCGCTTGTCCTGTTCGCGCTCTGGAGAGACTACAAGCGCCATCAGGTCATCGAGCTGCCCCAGTCGCTGTACAGCAGCCTCATCCGCAAGTCGGCCGCCTTCCTGAGCAGCTACATGGAGCATTCGATGTCGCTGCCGAAGCCGAGCTACGACCTGTGGGAGGAACGCTACGGCATCTGGACGTATACGACCGCTTCCGTATATGGAGGCCTCATGGCGGCAAGCTTCTTCACGGAGCTGTTCGGCGATTACGAGCGCAGCGACCATTACCGCCGCACCGCCGAGGAGATCAAGCAGGGCATGCTGACCCATCTATGGGATGAGGACAGCGGCCGGTTCGCCCGCGGACTCGTGCAGAAGGACGGGCGCTGGGTGAAGGACATGACGCTGGAGAGCAGCTTGTTCGCCGTTCTGGAGTTCGGCGTGCTGCCGGCGACCGATCACCGTGTCATCGGCACGATGCAGGCGATCCGGGAAGGGCTGGCGGTGCGTACCGAAGTCGGCGGCATCGCCCGTTATACGAACGACTATTACTTCCAGCAATCCGGGGAGATCGACCGGGTTCCTGGGAACCCATGGATTATCTGCACGCTGTGGGTGGCCAACTTCGAGATCGAGTCGGCGACGAGCCTGGCCGAACTGGAAGCTCCCAGGCGCACGCTGGAGTGGGTCGTCCGCCAGTCGCTGGAGAGCGGCGTCCTGCCGGAGCAGCTCAATCCCTATGACGGCTCGCCGCTGTCCGTCGCTCCGCTCACCTGGTCGCATGCGACCTTCGTGCAGAGCGTGAGCAAGTACGCGGCCAAGTACAAGGAGCTTGCGGGAAGCGCGGGCCCTGTATAAACTGGATAGGATGGTTTCAGTCCCGGTTCCTTTTTGGAGCCGGGACTTGTTTTCGCCCTGAACAGAGGAAGGATGATGAACATGAAAAGCATGGAGACGGATCGATTGATTTTGCGGACGGCGGAGCCGGGGGATGCGGCTGCCGTAGCTTCGTATGCGCGCCGCAACCGCGAGTTTCTGGAGCCGTGGGAGCCGCTGCGCGACGAATCCTTCTATTCGTTGACCGCACAGCGGAAAATGCTGGAGGCGGACCGGGCCGAAATGGAAGCGGGCCGAATGTGCAAGCTGTGGATTTTTTTGAAGGAAGATCCCGACACCGTCATCGGCTCGGTCGCTCTCAGCAATATCATCCGCGGCGTGTTTCAGAGCAGCACATTGGGCTACCGGCTGGACAGCGGACTGCTTGGCAGAGGGTATATGCCGGAAGCCGTCAAGGCGATTGTCGACTACGGCTTCGGCGTCCTGAAGCTGCATCGGATCGAGGCCAATATCATTCCGCGCAACGAAGCCTCTCTCTCGGTCGTGCGCAAGCTGGGGTTCCAGGAGGAAGGGCTGGCCCGCAAATATTTGAAGATCAACGGAAAATGGGAGGACCATTATCATATGGTGCTGCTCAACGAAGCTCTCGAAGCGGAAGAGGAGCAGGCGGCCGGCCGCTCGGGCCGATAGGAAGCAGCCGCGGGGAAGAGCGGTTGCGGAATTGGACCGCGGTTGTTGCGGGCCTCTATGCGGCAACCCCCCGGTTCACGGGCGGCTTCCGATTCCGTCCGCCTCGTCCGGTGAGCGGATGAAGCGTCGGAGTCCGGCACCGATGCTCACCTCGGGGTAAGTATGTGAACGGAAAGTGCGTACTTATGCGACGGCGCAACGCCGGCTATACTCAAAAGCGTACAAAACCGAACGCTCGAGGAGGGCCGATCCTATGAAAACACTTGTCGTCGTCACGCATCCCGGCATCGATACATCCGTCGTCAATCGGCGCTGGCTGGAAGAGCTCCGCAAATACCCCGACCGCTACACGGTCCATGAACTGCATAAAGCCTATCCGGATGGAAATATCCAGGCAGAGAAGGAGCAGGAGCTGATTGAAGCGCATGGCCATCTTGTCCTGCAGTTCCCGATCTACTGGTTCAGTTCTCCTCCGCTCCTTAAAAAGTGGCTGGACGATGTGTTCACTTACGGATGGGCGTACGGGTCGAAGGGAGACAAGCTAAGAAATCGAAAAACAGCCTTGGCTGTAACCGCAGGAGGAACGAGGCTGGATTTCAGCGAAGAAGGAAAGCTCCGCTGCGGGCTTGACCGGATTCTGTCCCCATTCGAAACGACGTTCCGTTACTGCGGTTCCGATTATCAGGACTTCTATGCCTTCTACGGCGCCGAATACGAGACGGTGGAGAATGCGGACTACCTGAAGCGGCTGGACCGGAGCGCGCAGGGCTATATTGAATTTCTCAGCCGGCTTTAACCGGCAGCAACCAAAAAAGCAGTCCTCCTGCCCATGGAGGGACTGCTTTTTTGGCCTGGATGCCGCTATGTCGGAAGATGGGCCGTCTCCGCCTGCTCGGCCGGCTTGACGTTCTTCTCTCCCCAGTCGCACATCATATCCATCACGGGAATGAGCGACTGCCCTTTCTCGGTCAAGGAATACTCCACCTTGGGAGGAATCTGCGGAAATTCCTCGCGACGGACGAGACCGTCCGTCTCCAGCTCCTTCAGCATGACGGATAAGGTTTTAAAGGATATGGTGCCGATTCCCCGCTGCAGCTCGTTGAAGCGCATGACCTTATATTGGGAGAGCCAGTACAACAGAGTCATTTTATATTTGCCGCAGATGACGGACAAGGTGTAGTCGAAGCCGGTATCCTTCATCTGGATGCCGGACGGAGCGCAGCTTGTTTTATCCATGCACGATTACCTCCTTATGGAACATCGCTCAAGGCCGCCTCTCCGGTCAGGGCCTCGTTTTTCTTTGGACAGGCTGCTGCCGGGAAGGATGGCGTCATGGACTCATCCTATCATTTCAAAACGGACAGCTCAATGCCTTGCCGGTTCCTTCCTCCGGGAGCGCATTCCTCCTGAACGTCCTGCGCCTCCACTTGCATGGAGATGCGCTCTTGACCTTGACGCCGCGTCAAGGCGCATGATGGTTGCGGAGGCGATGACATGACCAGAGATGCACAGTACTACAGCAGGGGAGAAGCAGCCAATTACGACGCGCTGATCGGCGCTCAGCGAAGCCTGCTTCCGGTTTTGCGGAAGCTGGCCGATCCGAGCGGCAAGCGGATCGCGGATTTAGGCGCAGGAACCGGCCGGCTGACGCTGCAGGTTCTGCCTGTGGCGGCTTCCGTCGCGGCGGTGGACACATCGGAGCAAATGCTGGACAGGCTCCGGGAAAAGCGGGCTTGCAGCCTGAGGGCAAGCTGAAGCTGGCCGTGGCCGATCATGCCGGCACGGGGCTGGACAGCTGTGCTTACGATCTCATTCTGGGCGGCTGGTCGATCTGCTACGGCGTAGCCCCGTCACAGCAGGGGTGGGAGCAGAGGCTGGCGGCGATAGAGTCGGAGATGAACCGGATCGGGATTCCCGGAGGCGACGTCGTGCTGTTCGAAAATTATGGAACGGCTGCCGAAGAGCCTGCTCCGCCGGAGCATTTGCTGCCGTATTTCCGAAGCCTTGAAGAGCGGTATGGATTCAAGAGGACCGTCGTCAGAGTCGATTACCGCTTTGCGGACGTTCGGGAGGCAGCGGCGAGGACAGGCGCCTTTTTCGGGCCGGAGACGGCGGAGAAGGTCAGGCGGAACGGCTGGAGCATCGTGCCGGAATTCGCCGGCGTGTGGCATCGCAAGCTGGAGTGAAGATTGGATCGGCTTATGGTGAGCGCAGCATGTTCCAAGGAGAACGGTGCCGATGCCCGCCGGCGCCTTGCGCCGGGCTTGTCCGCAAGCGCATGAAGCTTGCTCCGAGCGTATTTCCACAGCCGTCCTGAAAACGCCCCGCCGCTCTGAAAAGGCACCCGGAAAAGCCACGCAGCGCCAAGCCGAACCCGCAAGCGTTCCGCCAAGCTTATCCATGTAACGAGGCTGTACGGAAAGCGCAGCAAGCAGCTCCCGGAACCTTCCGGGAGCTGCTTTTTCGGCTCCATCTCTATGCTAAATGAAGAAAGCTCGGGAGATGATGACGAGCAGGATGAATAGAACGAGAATGACCCCTATGCTCGATCCCCAATAAGGTCCGCAGCCGGCGGCTGCTCCTGCAACAGGATAACCCATCAAGCATACCTCCTGTAACATGGATTCATTTGAAGCTGACAGCCCTGCGCCTAGCGCAGCAGCTTAAGCTTCACAATGACAATGTATGCGGGAAGCGGGCTTATGGACATAGTCAATTGTCCCGGGTCGTCGTAACGGCCTCGCCGCTCGAAGAAGGATTTTCGCTGCCGGACGGGCCTGCGGAGGCTCCATCGTTTTCGTTGTGGGCCGTCTCGATCGCCTGCGACAGAGCCGGATTGGGAACGGAGGTGGAGCCGAGACTGTAGGCATACTGGCGGAAGTGCTTGAGCCTGGATTCCATCAGCGTATCCATGGCGTTGCCAGTAAGGACGACGGAAGCGCTGCTGCAGGTAATGATGTTGACCGTGCCTACCATGATGCTTGGATTCGGGTTGACGGTCCGCGTTCGGATGTCGGCAGCGTCGGCGCTTTCCTCTTGCGGAAGGCTGAATGGCGTGCTGAACAAGTCGTAGCTGGCGAAATCCACCTCTCCTCCGGCTCGGTTGTCCAGCTGGCGCTGGACGGCAAGGCCGGAAGATTTGGCGCTGATCGACGCCGAATCTCCGAACTGGATGACGGAGGAAAGCCCGGTATTGATCAGTTGAAACGACCCGACGTACGAAGTTCGAATCGATGCGTCGTTTTCGATCATGGGCTTATCGTGATGGAGCCGTTCGGGCTGACGAAGCTGGAGCCGTTCCCAAATGGAATCGTTGAACCCGAGGCGGATTCGGCCTGCCCCGAACCTCCGGTTCCTGTCAGAGGAACGACGGTCTGGCCTCCCTCGTTCTGGATGGCGCCGGCTTGCGTCGAGCCTTCGGCTGGAGCCGGAAGCGGGGCGAAGGGGCCGATGATGACGGATTCCGGAGGGGTGTCGAAAATGGAATAGAGCGTGATGCTGTCGGTATCGCCGATTTGAAGCAATGAAGCTGCGGCGACCCCGACAAGCTCCAAGCTTCCCACGCAAAGCATATGATTCGTAATGTTCACATTCATGGACATTGCCATCATCCTTTCGGGTGCTTAGCCAAGTTTTGCACGTAAGCGGTCAAGGCCAGCTCCGCATCCCTTATCGTCCGCTCGGAAGCCTTGCGGAGAAGCTGGCGGACTTCCAATCTTTCGGCTGGAGGGAGCGATTGCTGCTTGGATTGCTCGTCGGCCATGTAGTGGCGGATTCTATCCGGGATTTGCCGGCGCACATCTTCGATGACCATTTTTTGGTGATAAGGATCCATTTGCAGCTTCAAGGCCTTGGCTTCCCGGCTCATCGCATCCTGCGCCAGCGTATTCAAGTAAGCATCCACCGATGCCCTCACATCGCCGAAGCCGGGCAGGCTGCCGGTTGCGGCTGAAGGGACCGCAACCGGAGAAGGCGCGGTTTGTCCCGGAGGGACAGGCGGAATCCCGTCGGCTGCAGGCGGGACTGCGGAGAAGCCGGGAACTTGGGAGCCGGGGAACGGATTGGCGCCGCCAAATGAACCGAAACCCGGCGGCATGGCGGCTGCAGGGCCATTGAAGCCCGGACCCGAAAAACCGGGAGGAAATCCCGCTCCCGAAGGCGCTCCAAGCATAGACGCACTTGGGAATCCCGGCGGAGAGACAGGAACCGGGCCATGTCCGGGAACGGCGCCGACCTCCGGAAGGACGGTGGAGCCTTGCATCGTAACCGTATTATTGCCATTGGCTCCAACAGAAGGCTGGACGACAGTGGCTGCGAAGGACTGCGAGGGCGTGGGGGCAGAGGGCGGGACGATCGCAGCAGCACCGGGACTTGGAGGTCCCGGCGCATTCGTACCTTTGAGGGATGACTCCGGAATGGGAAGCGGGTAGACGGAGGCGCCGCCATTGACGACCTTTTGCGGAACCGACAGCTGCCCGAACTCCTGCATTTGCGACTCTGAAGGCGTCGTCATGCCGATATTCAGCGTTCCGTCCAGCTGTTCGACCTTCAGCTGATCGAAGTTGTATTCCAGCTTCTCGATCGTGTAGGCCGGCTTGCTCTCCGCCTGCTGAAGTCGTTCATCCATGCTTTTCATATATAGGAACATTTGCGAAATCTGCTGCTGCTGGATTCTTGAGCGAAGCAGTATCGATGCCAGGCAGGCCTGCAGGCAGACTGGATTTTGCAGATCGCCTGCGCATGAGACGAAAGGGTCCGCAGCCATCCCTGCCGTCCATCCTTCTCCAGGACCGCCAGCTCCGGCTGCGGAGTCCGCTACGATGGGAAAGGGAGGCGACGTAAAAGGCCACCCCTCATAGTTTTGCCATTTGCTTACCCAGTTGGGATCAATCGATTGGAGGTACCCGACCAGGGAGGCTTCATTGAATCCGGGGGGCAATCCGGCGAGGGCCTCAGGCGATAAGGGACTATTCCCGCCCGGTCCTGCAGCAGCTGCGGCACCGGCTGCATTCGGAGAAGCTCCTCCTCCATCTGCTGCACCTGCTGCAGCCGGCATTCCGCCGGAAGCGGACATTGGCCATGGGGCCGCCTGAGGGCCGGGCCAGCCTCCGGATTGCGGCGGAGGCTGGAGCTGTCCGACCGGATACGGCGAGGTGAAGCCGCCGGACGGATATCCGGCAGGCGGAAAGCTGCCGGGAGCAGGCATGCCCGCCTGAAAGGCTCCCCCAGGCTGTCCTCCTAGCGGAAAGCTTGCACCGGAGGAGGCTTCATAAGGGAAATTTCCGCTCGACATCGCCTTCAGGGCAGGTACGGATCCGAGCGAAGGAATCGGCCCGCCGAGCCCGGGCATCAGGCCGGTCATGCCCGGTATGCCTCCTGCAAGGCCCGGCAGCGATCCGCCCATGCCTTGGGCGGCGAGGCCGGCGAAGCCCGGCATGGCGCCCGGAAGCTTGAGTCCGGGCCAGCTGCCGCCAGCGCCTGGCCATCCTAATCCTTTGCCGATCTGAGGGAGCAAGCCCATGCCGCCGTAGGAGGAGCCGAATGGAAAGGGCCGGTTCTCCGGATGCTGCTGCAGGCTGGCTGGCGATTGGGAAGAACGATCGCCGTTTTCCATCGTCTGAATCCTCCTCTCGCGTCAGCTAGGTTTGGGCAGAGGAACGAAATTCAGCGCGTCAGCCCCTTCGTTGGATGTCAATTGCTCGGCAGGCTGGCTGAATCCTCCTGAATTGTACAGCTGGGATATAGGACGAATGGAGCCGGCGCTGCCGATCTGAAGAACGGAGCTGTTGGCGACGCTGTCTACGCGAAGCTGATGGATCGTAATGGACTGATGGACGGTCAGATTCATATAATGTTCGTTCCGGATCCGATTTCGTTATTGGAGTTATCCTGAAGATCGGGGTCCAGGGTATTGGTGGCGCTGAGTCCGTTGTTGGCGTTCGTCAAGCCCCCGGTCAGGAACGATCCTGAACCTGCATAGGTTTTGGAGGAGCTGGACGGCGATATTTGGACGGTATCTCCGAACTGGACAACGGCGCTGGAACCGACGCTGACGATGTTGACGAAACCGACGGCAGCAGGCATTCTCAATCACCTCATTCTCGCTTGAATCGCGGCAGGGCCGGAGAACCGGGCTGCCGTCCATACCCCACTATATGCGGCATTCGCCCAAATGTTCCGGGATGCGCGGGCCTCGGCTCGAAAGCTGTCACTTGATCGAGCCGGCCTGCATAGGCTGGAGCATAGCGGAGGGAGGTTCTGCCCGTGGGCAGCAAATGGGATCAGATGCAGGAATGGCTCGCTCGCCAGCAGCTGCCCAAAGGCTTCGAAGCGATGAAGGAGCCGGAGTGGGTGGCGCGCATCGTCAAGCAGATGATGGAAGGCGCGCTCAGCGGCAATCCGACTGCCGGCTTGTCGGGCATGCAGGATACCGCGGACAAAGCCAAGAAGGGCGAGAATTTCAAAGCGGGCATTTCTTCGCTCGGGGCGGAGTGGTCGGAAAACAAGGATTACTTGCTGCTCAAGCTTCCTCTGCAGGGGGATGCCGACGCCGAGACGCTCCGGGTCAGAGTGAAGGAGGAGCGGCTGCGCATCGAGGGCTTGCCGGGACGACGTCCGCAAAGCCTGCAGCTGCCTGCTCCCGTCCAGCCCCGTTCCACGCGGGCAATCGTCAAGGGAGGCGTTCTCCGGGTTCGTCTGAAGAAGAAGTCTCCGTCGAAATACATCGATGTCTTCATCGAGGAAGGTCCGGATTAAGGATCCGGACCTTGGGCTTGTTGCGTTTGGCAAACGCTTCCCTTATGATTCTAGTGGACGGATTTTACATAAGGGAGTGTCGCCGGTGACCGCCGTTGATGTCAGCAATGTTTCTCCGGGCTTGTTCGTGCTCGGAGCCGTATTCATCCTGCTTATCTTTTCGCTTCTCAGCCTTGGCGTATTGAGGATGTTCCAGCAGCGCTTCCGTGCCGGCTGGTTCTATTTCGCAGGAGGCGCTGTCAGCGCAGTCGTCATGTACATCCTGTTGGATCTATGGTATATCTAGCTGGAAGCAGTCGGGCCTTGAAGGCCCTTTTTTTTGTTTCCGTCCGGCTTCAGTTCCTTAGCGGCCCGAGGCCTGTCCCGGCAGGCGGCAGCGCCCGACAGCCGGCTGGTTGACAGGGAATGGAAGGCGCAGGTATAGTGGAATGAGTGAGAAGAAACCGGAGGTACCTTATACCGATGAAGTAAGCCCGCGTGATCCCATGAAGCCAACAGAGCGAATGCTGCCAGTTGACGGGATACGTGCGCCGGTTTAAGGGTCTTTCTTTCAGGATATGCCGTCTTCCGATCATCGGGATTCGAGGCATGGTCCTGTATCCTTATCCCCATATGCACCACTATCCGGACCGCTGCGCAGCTGCGGTTTTTTTATTATTTCCGGGGATGGGGATGAGAGCATGACCTTATGGATCCAAGCAAAAGGAATAAGCAAGGAATGGAACGGCAAGACGTTATTCCAGGGCGTCGATCTGGAGCTGCGCGCGGGGGAGCGCGCCGCCTTGTTCGGCAGGAACGGCTCTGGCAAGACAACTTTGCTGACGGGCCTGCGCGGCGGGATCGAATTCGATTCCGGATCGGTATACCGAGGCTGTCCGGTCGCCGACTGGGGCTTGATGGAGCAGCATGATGAGCAGGATGTCGGCGAGCTTTCCTTGATCGACTTCGTCCGGATGGGCGACCCTTCCCGGTATGAGATCTGGAGGAGAATGACGGAGGGAGCGGCCGTCATGGCGGCTACGGACGGAGCGGCAGGCCTGGATGATTACGCCGAGGCTGCCGAGGCGTATGCAGCTAGGGACGGTTACGGCTGGGAGCTCGAGGTGGATCAGGCGTTGAGCCGGCTCGGGCTAGGCGGTCTGGAGGGCGGGCAAACATACGGCAGCCTGAGCGGCGGGCAGAAAACCCGGGCCAAGCTGGCGAGGCTGATGGCGGGCCGCCCGCAGCTGCTCATGCTTGACGAGCCGACGAATCATCTGGACGAGGAATCGCTCGTCTTTCTGGAGCAGTGGCTGGCTGCGTTTCCCGGCGCGGTATTGTTCGTCTCTCACGACCGTGCTTTCATCGATCATGTGGCGACGCAGGTGCTGGAGCTGCGCGAGGACGGTCTGGGCGTATACCCGGGCGGTTATACCGCTTATCGGGAAGCCAAGGAAACGGAGCGCAGGACGATGGAGGCCAAAGTCCGCAAAGAGAAGCAGGAGCGGCAAAAGCTGATGGAATCCATCCGCAGGTATCAGCAGTGGTTCGATGCCGCCCATAAGGCTGCGGGGCAAAATGATTTTTTGAGATCCAAATCCAAGAAAAACGTCTCCCGGCTCCATGCCAAGGAATCTGCGCTCGAACGGCTGGAGCAAGGAGCTGCGCATGCTCCCGTCGACAAGCCGCGCCTCAAGATGATGCTCGAGGACGATGGATTCGAGGCGGCACGGTTCATGAGGCTGGAGGAGGTCGGGTTCGCCTATGGATCCGCCAAGCCTCTATTGAGCCGGTTCAGCCTCACGATCAGCCGCGGCGACCGTATCGCGATTCTGGGACCGAGCGGCAGCGGGAAGTCGACGCTGCTGAAGCTGCTATCGGGAGAGCTGAAGCCATGCGAAGGCCGAAGATCATCCCATCCGAAGATGAAAATCGGTTATTTCTCCCAGGAGCTCGACCGTCTTCCGAACGAGGCTGCTTTGCTGGACATGATGCTCGGCTTGCCGGACATGACCCAGTCGGAAGCCAGGACGCTGCTTGGCGCGTTTCTATTTTCCCGCGAGGACGTGCACAAGAGGATCGGGGACCTCAGCATGGGAGAGCGATGCCGCGCCGCCTTTCTCCGGCTGATGCTGGGCGGCTCGAATCTGCTGCTGCTGGATGAGCCGACGAATTACCTCGACATCGAGTCCAGGGAAGTCGTGGAGGCTTCGCTGCGCAGCTACGACGGGGCGATGGTGCTGGCGACGCATGACCGGGCGCTGCTGAAGTCTTCCGTGAACCGGCTCCTGGTTTTCGAGGAAGGGGGAAAGGGCAACCCCCTTCAGTATCCGGGAAGCTACGAGGACTATCTGGAGAGCAAGGCGGAGCGGCAGCGGGACAACGGCGGCAGGAGCGACGGGCAAAGGCTTGCCGGCCTAGAGCTGGCCGTCCTGATGAGCGCGCCGGAGCCTGAGGAAGAGGAGGAGCGCCAGGCTTTCCGCAGGCGGCTGATGGAGCTGCGCCGGCGAGCCGGGCTGTGACGGCTGTGACCGGGCAATTGCAAGCGGATGTTCTCATGGGCATGGATCGTCGTCCAGCCGGGCGATGAGGAATATCCATCGACGACATGAATGAGCGAGACGCATGCGGGAAACCGGAAGCAGCCTGGCAAGTCTTGCTAACGGCGGCCGGTTGAGGTAAAGTCGAAGCTAGTTTGTTCCAAGTGGATGGAGCCGAAAAGGGGTAATGGTCGTGTGGCAGAAAATATGGTTTGTCTCCAACATGGGGTTCGTGGCGATGCTGGTCTGGTATATGTTTCTTCAGAGGGCTTACGCGGATGCCTTGCATCGCGGGGCTGATACGGCGCAGGCGGCCAAATACCGGCGCCGCAGGCTGATGGCGGGAATAGCGGCGCTTGTGCTGTTCGTCGTCATGGCCGGAGCCTTCATTACGAACATGAGAGTCAACGGAACGCGCTGAGGCATGTGTCCAATTCATGGCAATTCCGGCCTTGAGCGCAACTTTCTCCCGAAATGGCCGTCAAATGTCTACTGTACAGGGGCTTTGCCCCGTGAGCGGAAGCAGTTGGACAGACAGCAGTTGGACAGTTAAAGGAGACTAGCAATGAAATCGCTCAAATGGCTTTTGGTTTTGACCCTCTTCACCATGCCTCTGCTGGGAGGAATGGGGCGCGCGACGGCTCAAGGAGCATCGCAGACGCTCGTGATGACAAAAAACAGCAAAACGATGTTTTTGAACGGAACCGCCTTTACTGCGGCTCAGCCGTTCGTCATGAAAAACGGAGTATCCTACGCGCCGTTCAGCTCGCTGGCGGCGCGTTACGGCTTCCAGGTATCCTATGATGCCGCGGCCAAGCAATCGATCGCCCGCAGCGCCGCGGGAGAGATCCGCTTCAAGATGAATACCAAGGAAGTAACCGCCTACGGAACCAAAATGACAGGCCAGGCGAATACGTACTCCGAGAACGGGTCGCTCATGATTCCGATCCGCACCTGGGGTCTGGCGACGGGAAGCCGCGTGAGCGCTTCCGGCGCTCAGGTCACCCTGCAATGGGACACGAAGCCGAGCGCGGCGTTCGCCGTATCTCCGGCCAAAATCTATGCGGGCGACTATGTCACCTATTTGGACCGCTACAGCTCTCCTTCTGGCCAGCCGATCATCAACGAGGAATGGACGGGACGCGAGGAAGTGTTCGCCGAGCCAGGCACGTACACCATTTCCCGCATCGTTCAGGATGCCGCCGGGCAATGGAGCGATCCCTACACGGTGACGATCAAGGTGCTTGCCCCGAACCAGCCTCCCGTCGCGGACTTCACCACGGACAAGACGGTATACCGGATCGGCGAGAACGTCCGCTATAACGATCTCAGCACGGACGACAACAACGCGATCGCCAAACGCAACTGGATCGGCCAAGCGGATGTCTTCTTCGAGGCGGGAGACAAGACGATCACCTTGGAAGTCATCGATGACCAGGGCTTGTCCTCCACGATCAGCAAGACGATCACGGTATCGACGGAGGTCCTGTATACGAAGGACCAGTACGACAAGCTGTTCAAGCCGGTAGGCGGCGTATTCGGGGTCGATGCCAAGTCGGTGCTCGATATTCCGACCGTATCGTATGACTTCCACTCGGAGCCTTCCCGCTTGATCCGCAGCAACAGCCCGGAGCGCTGGACGAGCGAAGGCATCGCTTACGACGATCAGTTCTCCGGCGACATCCGCCTGCTGTTCCACAACGTGAACAATATCGGATATCCCGTCAAGATGTATCTGATCGCGACGAATGAAGGCAACTACACCGCGAAGTTCGGCTTGAAGAATTTCGGAGCCGGCGGGCCGGACCAGTACGAGGTCAATACCGGCAAAATGTCTACGGTCCGGTATTTGAACTCCGTCATCTCGCCGAGCCCGATTACGTATACGAGCATCAAGCCGGGACAGTCCGTGCAGGTGCTGAAGGAAATCTCGGCTTCCGCCATCAAGTCGAATCTGATCTACTCGGCCTACGCCGACGTGACCTCCGATCAGACGCTGCGGTTCCGTGTCGTCGTTGTCGCGGAGAAGACGGACCCGCTCAAGGTGCTCGAGAGACTGCCGCTCATGGATGCGGACGGCAAGCATACCCGGGGCTCCTTCAACAACGCTACGCGCGCGATCGACGTTCCCGGCGTGCTCGGCTACACTCCGCAGCGCATCGTGCTGGGAGACAACAAGCTGGATCCGTATCTGGACGGGTACGACAATACGACCGGCTCCCTCCAGCTCAACATCGGCAACTTCGGCGTTCTGTACAAGATGAACATCAAGCTGTCGCCGCGGACGCTGGTCGCCTTGAACCCTCGCGGAGGCTTGTACACGGGAGCGTTCGTCGTCAACGGGCAGCTGATTCCCGTGCCGGCATCCGGAGTGCTCAAGGATCAAGGCGAAGCGATGGTGCTGTACCGTTCCGGAGACAGCACGGAGACGATCAGTCTCGTCTATCTGATCGCATCCGGCAGCAACCTGCCGATCACGATGATCTTCCAGCCGCTGCCGGCGATCAAGAATTAGGCAAGAAACCGGAAATGGACTCTTTGCCGCATCTCGACTCGAGATGCGGTTTTTTTGCGGAAATTTCCAGCGGGCGGATGTACAATGGAGCCATGGAACAGGAGGAGGGACAGGAATGGAAACGACGGAAAAGGGGTACGTGTTCAGCGACAGCAAGGATCGGCTTGATCCGGCGTGCATTGAACGCTTTTTAGGCGAGAGCTATTGGGCCAACGGGAGAGACAGGGCCGCGATCGCGAAGTCGATTGAGAATTCCCTCTGTTACGGCATTTACCGGGAAGGCGCTCAAGTCGGATTTGCCCGCGTAGTGACGGATGACGCGACGATGTACTGGCTGTGCGACGTTTATATCGATTCCGGACATCGCGGCCATGGACTCGGCCGAAGGCTGGTCGAGCTGATCACGTCCTCCGACAGGCTCCGCAAGCTGAACGGAAGCCTGGCGACGAAAGACGCGCACTCCCTGTACGAGAAATACGGATTCGAACGGTCCGGGCCGATGTTCATGAGAAGGCCTGGAACGAAAGGATAAGGAAGGAGAATGACGATGACGAAGCCGATGGAAGTGTTGTTTATCCGGCATGGCCAGGGAGTCCACAATACGGATATACCGGAACGTTTGAATGTCGAGCATCCTCCCTTGACCGCCAAGGGCATGGAACAGGTCGCCGCTATCCGCGATTTTGTCTCGATCGGTCCGAAGGATATCGTTATCGCCAGTCCGACGGTCCGGACGCTGCAGACCGCACGGCTGCTCGCCGGCGGCAGGCCGGATATTCGGCTGCTGGTGTCGCCCCGCGTCGGCCCAAGAATGTTTCCGATGCCGGAAAATCCTTCCGCCAGCGAGGTCAGATGCGACCGGATTTATCCGCGGCCGTCGATCCAAGCCGAGTTTCCCGAATTCGGCTGTCTGGAGAGCGATCCCGAGGAACTGTGGGACGGAAGGCTCAATACGATGGACCGCCAGGCATTCCGGACCGAGGCGCTGCAGCTTCTCCGCGATGCTCATGCGGCGATAGGCGAGGAGGGCGGAGGGAGGGCCGTAATCGTTTCCCATGACGGGACGATCACCTCGTACAGGGAAGCTCTCGGCGAAGATCGGCTGACCCGGGACGATTTTCTCGGGGAAGCGGGCATTCACATCATGAAGTGGATGGAGTGAATTATCATGAAGCTGGAAGGCATCAACCACATCTGCTTTTCCGTGTCCGACCTGGACAGGTCCATCGCGTTTTACGGCAAGGCATTCGGAGCGAAGCTCCTGGTGAGGGGGCGCAGCCTGGCGTATTTCGACCTTGGCGGGCTGTGGATCGCTCTGAATGAGGAGAAGGAAATCCCCCGGGAGGAAATCCGGCTGTCCTATTCGCATCTCGCCTTTTCGATGGAGACCGTCGAGCTGGACGATGCGGTCAGGCGCCTGGAGGCGATCGGAGCCGAAGTGCTGTCCGGCAGGGAAAGGGATGAACGGGACCGCAGGTCGGTCTACTTCCGCGACCCGGACGGCCATATGTTCGAGTTCCACAGCGGGACGCTGCGGGACCGGCTGGATTATTACCGGGAGACGAAGCCCCATATGGTCTTCGGCGAGCCGGAATAATCGGCGGAGCGAAAGGCTGATTTTTCATTTGAGCTGACCGGCTCTGTCCAATCGGATCCATATCGCCGAGCTCCGCAGATACGCTCAGCCTCAAAAAGCCCCGCAGCCGCAATTTAGCGGCAGCGAGGCTCGTTTCGAGAGCCTTGCAACCCCTGCGCGAAGACGCAAGGGCACCAGGGGCTGTTCCAAAAGCCAACGGCTTTTGGGACAGCCCCTCTTTGGCGTCAATCGGATTCCGGCCGAAGCTGATCCTTGCGGCGCCGTCTATGGCGATCCCATAGAGAGAACAGGATGATGGCCCCCGACAGGATCACATTGATCCACAGCGCCATCATGACGACGGTATAGGAGGCGGAGCCCCGCTGCACGGCCGTCAAGCTGAGCAGGCAGAGCAGCAGCAGGACGAAGGACATGGACAGGACGATGCGGCCGAGCAGGCGCAGGTCGTCCATCAGCTGTCCCGGGCGGCGCGGATCGCCGCCATCCTCTCCTGCCAGCCGGCCATCGTCTGCTCGGCCAAATGGCAGGCCGCCTCGCTGGCGCCGACGGGGCGCAGCTGCGGCTCCTCCTGCGAGCAGAGATCGATCGCATGCGGGCAGCGGGGATGGAAGCGGCAGCCGGCAGGCGGCCGGGCCGCATTCGGCATTTCGAGGCTCCGCAGAGGCAGCTCCAGCATCGCCTTGGCGATGTCGGGATCCGGCGTCGGCACCGCGGACAGCAGCGCCTGCAGGTAGGGATGCCCCGGCCGGCTCAGCACGTCGTCCACGCCGCCGAGCTCCATGACGCGGCCGAGGTACATGACCGCCATGCGGCCCCGTTCGGCGATGTAGCGGGCCGTCGCGAGGTCATGGGTGATGTAGACGATGGCGATGTCCAGCTTGCGGTTCAGTTCCGCCATCAGGTTGAGGATCGAGATGCGCAGGCTGACGTCGATCATGGAGACGGGCTCGTCGGCGACGATGACCTTCGGATTCAGCGAGATGGCTCTGGCCATGAGGATGCGCTGGCGCTGACCGCCCGACAGCTGATGCGGATACTTGTCGAGAAAGCGGTCCGGCGGCGTCAGGCCGACCGTCTCCAGCAGCTCGATGACGCGGGCTCTGGCCGCCTTTCGCCTTTTGACGATTTTGCGCTGCAGAATCGGAGCGGAGAGAGACTGATAGATCGTCCGCATCGGATTGAGCGCCGCATAGGAGTCCTGCTGCACCATCTGCACGCCGCCGCGGAAGTCCTGGTAGCGCTCGCCCTTGAGCCCGGCAATGTCCGCTCCCTGGAACAGTACCCGTCCCGAGGTCGGCTTCGCCAGCCCCGTCAGGACGCTGCCGAGCGACGTCTTGCCGCAGCCGCTCTCGCCGACGAGGGCGATGATCTCGCCCGGATAAATATCGAGATCGACGTCGACGACGGCGCCGACCTTCTCCGCAGGGGCCATCATGCCGCGGCGCCGCTCATAGTAGAGGCTCACTCCTTGGAGACTCATCAAAGCCTGCTGCTCCCCGGTGCGGGACAGCTCCCGGCTGCGCCGAAGCGGTTCCTGCTGCAGCTCCAGTTCTCTGACGCTCATGAAGTACGCACCTCCGCGATCGATACGGTATTGGAATCCGGATGCAGATGGCAGGAGGCCTCATGGCCTCCCGGCCAGACGACGCGGGACGGCGAAGCCGTCCTGCACGCGTCGAAGGCATGCTCGCAGCGGGGAGCGAACGGGCAGCCCGGGGGGCATGCGCAGCAGATCCGGCGGCGAGCCCGGAATCGCCTTGCGCTCCGACAGATCGTCGTACAGGCTGGGCACCGCTTTCATCAGCTTGGCCGTATAAGGATGCTTGGGGCGCTTGAACATGTCGTAGACGCTGCCCGCCTCCACGATATTGCCGGCATACATGACCCCGACCCGGTCGGCGGCTTTGGCGACGACGCCGATATCATGGGTGAGCAGCAGCATCGTGATGTCCATTTCCTTGTGGATCTTGACCAATATGTCGAAGATATACGCCTGCGTAATGACGTCGAGCGCGGTCGTCGGCTCGTCGAGAATGACGAGCTGCGGATCGAGCAGCAGGCTGAAGGCGATCATGACCCGCTGCTTCATGCCTCCCGACATCTCGTGGGGGAACGCCTGCAGCACGCGGTCCGGCTCCAGCCGCACATAATCCATCAAGTCGCGGGCCTTGTCGACAATTTGCTTCTCCGAAGCGCCGCTTCGATGAGCCCGGTACGTCTCGATGATCTGATCCTTGATCCGCACGACCGGGTTCAGCGCGTTCTGCGCGGCCTGGAACACCATGGATGCTCTCTCCCACTTGTACGCCTGGAGCTGCTTGCGGCTCAGCGCCAGTATGTCCTCGCCGTCGAAGCGGATCGTTCCGGCGGCGATGCGGCCGGGGCTGGTTACCGCTCGCATGACGGCGGACGCGAGCGTCGACTTGCCGCTGCCGCTCTCGCCGACGAGAGCCGTGATCTGGCCGCGCGGAATGGAAAAGTCGGCTTGGTTGACAGCCTTCAGCGTACCGGCGCGCATCGGAAACTCGATCGTCAATCCTTTTATTTCGACCAGATTGTCCATAGCTGCTCCTCCTTTCTCAGGGTGTTCAGTTCGATCTCAGCCGCGGATTCAGCGCTTCCTCCAGACCGTTGCTGAAGAAGATGCAGGACATCTGGAACAGTCCGAGGCAGAGAATCGGCGAGATCAGATAGATGTATCCTTTGGGGTTGAAGATGCCGCCCGTGTTCTGCACGGCGAGCTGGATCATCATGCCCCAGTTCGTCGGCGAGTAGGGGGCGAGGCCGAGCATCATGAGGCCGACGCTGGCTACGATCGCCCCCTGCGCCGCCATGATGAAGTTGATCGCGAGGTAGGGAGTCAGGTTCGGCAGGATTTCGCGGGACAGGATGTAAGGCATGCGCAGTCCCATGATCCGGCAGGCGACGATGAATTCCCGGTTTTTCAGCGACAGCAGCTGGGAGCGGACCGCCCGGGCGAGCGGAGCCCAGGACCAGACCGCGAGAATGAAGGAGAAGGCGACGGGATTTTTGATCTGCACGAGCGCGGCCACGATCATCAGGACGGGAAAGCTCGGAATGGTGAGGAACAGGTTCGTGACGAACATGAGCGCCGTGTCCGTACGGCCTCCGGCGAAGCCGGATACCGCTCCCACGACGAAGCCGATGACGAGCGTGAACAGAGCGGCGAACAGCCCGATCGTCAGCACGTCGCGCGACCCGTAGACGAGCTGCAGGAGGGTGTCCCTGCCGCCGTAGTCCGTGCCCAGCCAATGAGACCAGGAAGGGCTTGCGTACCGGTTGTCGAACTTGACCGTCATGTCGAGGCTGGCCAGCATCGGCCCGAAAATCGCCATGAAGATGAAGACGGCGAGGATGATGACGCCGCTGAACGACTTCTTGTTGCGATAGATCGTTCTCCAGAAATCGGCGAATCCTTGGCTCATGATTTATCCCTCCTCCAGCTTGACGCGCGGATCCAGCCTGGCATAGATCAGGTCCGAGGCGAGATTGGCGACGATGACCGCGACGCTCGTCACGAGCAGCAGTCCCTGCATGAGCGTATAATCCCGCTGCTGGGTCGCCTGGCCGATATAATAGCCCATGCCGGGATAGCTGAACACGTTCTCGATCAGCGGCGAGCCGCCCAGCATGAAGCCGAAGTTGACCGCCAGCGTCGTAATGAGCGGCAGCATCGCGTTGCGCTTCACGTACTGGCTCATGAGCGTGCGCTCGGATACGCCGCGGATGCCGGCGGCGACGATGTAGTCCTCGCCGAGCACGTTGACGGCGCTGCCCTTCATCGTCAGCGCCCATGTTCCGAGCGTCGTGATGACATAGGTCAGAATCGGGAGCGCCCCGTGATAGAGCACGTTCGACAGGAAAGGCAGATTGAAGCCGGGCTCCACGACGGGATCGTAAGCTCCGTTCACGGGGAACCAGCCGAACTGGAAGGAGAACACGACGAGCAGCAGAATCGCGACGATGAAGTTCGGGACGGACGAAGTGATGATGGCGTAGATGGAGACGATCGGATCCAGCAGGCTCTTCCTGCGGAACGCCATCATCGCGCCGAGATTGATGCCGATCAGAAAGCTGATGACGAGCGAGATGCTGAGCACGAACAGCGTCCAGGGCAGCGCGTTCGCTATGATCTCATTGACCGATACGTTCTGGTAGATCATCGACATGCCGAGGTTGCCGTGCAGCAGTCCGCCGAGATATCGGCCGAGCTGAGTCAGCAGCGGTTCGTTCGGATTGTAGTTGATCATGGCGGTGATCTGGCGGTACGCCTCTTCCAGGCTCATCCCGCGCTGGGTCGCGTAATCGCGCGCCCACGAGTCGATGGCGCTGCCTGGAGTCATGCGCAGCAGCACAAAGGTGAGCAGCATCGCGAGCAGGACGGTGACGGCCGACATTCCGATTCGTTTGGCAATTCCTCTGGGGCTCATGACTTGCACCTCCGTCGTTAGTCGTCAGCGGGGCCAGTATTCTCTTGGCATGAAGGTAGAGTTGAAGCCGTGGTTCAAATGGGTGACGGCCAGCCGGTCCGCGTCGGTTTCCGGCAGCGGCATATCCCGTCCGCTCTGGACGATCTGGTCCATCATCGGATAATTGCCGGCCATCGTGCGCGTGTTGATCCAGGCGCCGGTCACGTTCTGGAAGAAGTTGACCCCCCAGCAGTTCTCGTTGGCGATCCAGGCGAGGTTGTCGATGATCGCCTTGCGCTCGCTCTCCTCCTGGACGTAGGGGAAGCGCCGCATCTCCTTGTCGACGTCCACCGTCTTTCCGTCGATGCCCGCCACCTTGAGGTCGAGGCGTCCCGTATCGATTTCGGAGCCGTCCGCGCCTGTTTTCTTGACGTTCGGGAAGCCGACCTTCTTCTTGGTGCCGTCCCAGTAGACGACCTTGAGCGAGCTCCAAGGATTTTGGAAGCCCCAGGAGACGTCTACCCAGTCCATGGACATGTCGTAGAGGCCCTTATCTGCGTTGGCGAAATAAATCGTGCTGTCGACGGCCTTAAGCTTGGTCGGGATGCCGAACCTGGTGAGCTGCTCGGCGGCGATCTGCGCGGAGTTGACTCCCGGCACCCAGTTGTTCGGCGCGCCGATGATGAACGACGGCACATGGCCGCCCGGATCCCTCCAGAGGCCGTCCGGGCCTTTGCTCCAGCCGATTTCCTGCAGCAGGGAAGCCGCCTTCTCCGGATTGTGGGTGTAGTCGGTCATTTTGCCCAGCGCCTCGGCGCTGAGCTCGCTCTCCAGAGAGGAGGGCATGATGCCGGTCATCGAGATTTTCGGATATTCCTTGCCGTAGTAGTTGCCGATCTCCCTCAGCTTGCTCTTTTCAAACACATAGGTGAGGGCCTGCCTGAACTTCACCTGCTCGAACGGCTTGCGGCGGATGTTGTACATGAGGCCGACGCTGGCGGGATCGTACATGCGGTAATGGAGCAGGTCCGGATTCAGCTTGAGCAGCGACTCCAGAATGTCCTTGGGAGGCGTGCCGTCGTACCAGTCCAGCTTGCCGGATTTGACCAGGGCATATTGGGCGCTCAGCTCGGGAACATTCTTGATCCAGATCTTGTCGTAGTTGACCGCGTCCGGCTGCCAGTAATCCGGATTGCGGCTCAGCAGCATGTCGGTGGTCGTCACCTTTTCGAACTTGAAAGGGCCGGTTCCGACCGGAACAGCCGGTCCCGAACGGGTGAATTCATTCCAGTTGAGCGCGATCTGCTTGTTGAGCTCGTCGGGAATATCCAGATGGAAGGGACCGTCTTTGGAGCGGTCCGGCAGCGGCTTGGCCTGCTTCAGCAGCCCGTCGGCCTTGTCGACGTATTTTTGATACAGATGGTAAGGAATCTGTCCCTGCAGGTCTTGGGCGAGCAGCAGCTTCTTGAGCTCCGGATACGGAGCGGGATCAAGCCAGCGGAATACGACCGTATAGTCGTCCGGAGTTTCGATGGAGGACAGGTACTTCGTTACGTCCGCTCCGTTGTTGAGCCGGTAGTAGGCCCACACGTCCTTGCTCGTGAACGGAGCGCCGTCATGCCATTTCACCCCTTTATGGAGATGCACGGTCGTCGTGCCCGGTCCGTCCTCGGTCGATTCGGCGAGCACGTTGTAGACGTCGTTCGTCGATCGGATGAAGACGTACAGGCCTTCGAACATGTAGCGGTTGTTCGTGTCGCCGATTCCGCCCGACCCGAACGGATTGCCCTGGTACAGCGGAGGCTTCGGCCAGCCGCCCAGCACCCGGAATATTTTCTCCTTGTTGAATTTCAGCTGATCGTCCGGCACGGGCTTCTGCGCCCCCTGCAGCTCGCCGGCTTCGATGCGCGCGGCAAGCCCTGGCGAGGAGGCACCGCAGCCTGACATCGCCGCCACGGAAACGGCCAAAGCAAGCGTGGCCCATGTTTTGCCGCTTCTCAAAAGGTTCACCTGATTCTCCTCCCATCTGGATCCACTTTCCTCCGGCTGCCCGTTGGAAGTGCTTTCATTGTATTCTTGGCCGAGGCTGGCGTGTTGATAAAAACGCTTTCATTATTCTGCCGGAATAGGGCGGAAATTGCTTGAAAGGAACGGTCGGAAACGGTTGCGGCAAAAAGGGGAATAGAAGGTGAGTTGGCGGAAAGGGAGGATGAAAAGAGGGAGAGTGGACAGAAATTGAGACGTTGAAGTTGGGAGAGTGGAGAAACAGGAAGACGGACAACCAAAGAGAGCGGGAGAACAAAAGGGAGAATTGGGGAAATGGGGGATGCAAAGAAAAGGGAGTCTGGAGAACGGGTTTCTATCATTCGTGGCTTGGCAGGATGGGAAGGGATGCCGCCGGAGTTGCAAGTGGAGCGGAACAGACGGCAAACAGGCCGCCCGGCCAAAAGGACCGGACAGCCTGCCTGGAATATCGAAACGATCAAAACGGAGTCTGGAAGCCAAATGCGGAAAAGATGCGGGATGAATTCAAGCCTTACTGGCCTTCCTTGCGCCATTCCAAAGGAGTCATGCCGACGTTCTTGACGAACAGGTCATGGAAGCGGCTGGAGCTGCTGAAGCCTACCTCCGAGGCGATGAACTCCACCGGCTTCGCGGACAGGCGGAGCAGCCGCTTGGCTTCCTGCAGCCGCAGCGAGATCATGTACTGCTTGGGCGAGAGGCCGGTCCGCTCCGAGAATTTCTTGCGGAATATGCTTTCGGACAGATAATGGCTCGCCGCCAGATCCGAAACCTTGAGCGACGTGTGGTATTGCTGATGGATCTGCTTGATCGCATCCTTGATGAGCTGCTCCTCGCCGGTATCGCCGGACGGCTCCGCCGCGGCGCTGTCAACCGCGCAGACGTGGAAGGCCAACAGCAGCGTCTCCAGGGAATTGCGCAGCAGATCCGGCAAAAATTCCTCTGAACTCGGCTCGCGGCCTTCCTGCGCGAGCTGCTTCATCGCGCCGGCTGCCCGCTCGAGGTGGACACCGGTCAGCCTGGCTTTGAGGATGGGGCCGGTGCGCTGGGAGAAGGCTTGCTGGAACAGGTACTGCGGGTAAGCCGGCATCTCCAGCTCATGCAGATGCAGCGAATAGCCTTCCCAATGCTTGATGCATACGTAGCTGTGCGGGGCTGCCGAGGGGATGAGGATCATATTCCCGGCGGACACCCTTGCATTCTGCTCGCCGGAGGCATAGTACCCTTCGCCCTTGATCAGAAGCGTGATTTCTGCCTCCGGATGACTATGGGTCTTGAACTGGCCTATCCGATCCTCTTGATTCGGCGTACGGGAGCTGAAGGATGTGACATGATCGATAAATCCGGTTCCCATAAGAAATCCCATACCTTTTCTTTGAAAATGGAGGCGCTATCATCCGCTGACTGCGCATCTGCAAGGATAGGGAGACGAATGGCTTCCTCGCCGCCGCAAGCGAAAGGGCGGCGGCAGCTTTGCGCCGTCTTCATCCGGTCTCAGCTCTGCTCTTGAAATGAAACTCTCAGACAGGCTCCGCCTGCTGGTCCTCGGGAGCTCCCCCGGCATAGTCCGGAACTTCAACGCTCACTTCCGAACGCAGCTCGGCGGAACGGATGACGCCGTCGATGATCGCCTGCTGGATCAGAATCTGCTCGCCCGGAATCGGAGCGCCGCGGCCTTCGCGGATCGCATCGACAAAGTCCCGCACCTTCTCCCGGAACAGGTCGAGCTGATGATCGACGAGCGGAATTCTCGTGCTCGTCTGGCCGCCCATGAAATCGTGGAACATCTCGATGTTGCCGACTCGTCCGTCCCAGACGCCGGACCAGTTGCCCGAGCCGAACGGGGTGATCTTGAGTCCGGCGTCGGTGCCGAGGAAGTTGGTCGTGCCGAGAGAGTCGAGATGCATCGCCCAGCTGATCTTGAAGTGGAGCGTCAGATCGCCTTCGAAGCGGATCATCGCCGCTCCGAAATCCTCAACGTCGAATTTGTCGGCCTCGGCGTGATAGAGAGGATTGCGGCCGAAATGGTTGAATGTGCTGGCGGAGACGGTGAGCGGCTTCGGATAGTCAAGCGCGTTGAGCGCCATATCCAGGGAATAGCAGCCGATGTCGGCCATGGCGCCTGCGCCTGCCAGCTCCTTGCGGATGAACGTGCCTCCCGGCATGCCGCGCCTGCGGCCGCCGCCGGTCTCGACGTAATAGACCTTGCCGAGCTTGCCGGAGCGCACGATCTCCTGGATCAGCTTCATATTGGGGTCGTAGCGCGGCTGGAAGCCGATCGTGAGCATGCGGCCGCTGCTGCGCGAAGCCTTCACCATGTCCAGTCCCTCTTCCAGCGTGACGGACATCGGCTTCTCCAGCAGCACATGCTTGCCCGCGTTCAGGGAGTCGACGGTCGGCTGGCGATGGGCGGAGTTCGGCGTGCAGACGCTGATGCCGTCGAGATCCATCGCGAGCATTTCCCGATAGTCGTCGAAAGGAGCGGTGCCGATGAGGTCATGCTTGCGGATGAACTCCAGTGCCTTGCCGGGGATGGCGTCGGCGACGGCTGCGATTTCCACTCCCGGGATGGTTTTGTAGGCGGCGGCATGGGAGCCGGCGATGCCGCCGCTGCCGATGATGCCGATTCGTATGGTCGATGTGGACAAGGGTTTCTCTCCTTCCGAGTGGCGCGCCGCTAAGCAGGGCAGCGCGGACAGCCGGCTTTATACGGGCTGGCTGCGCATTTGTTCCCGGTAGCGGCTCGGGGTAAGGCCGAATTTCTTGCGGAAAACGTAATGAAGGTAGCTGCCGCTCTGGAAGCCGGTTTCGGCCGCGATCTGCTCGATGGAGCCTTGATTGCGGGCGAGCGCTTCGCATACCTGTTCGAGGCGGCAGCGTTCCAGATAATCGCTGAACGAGACGCCGCCTTGCTCCTTCATGATCCGCTGCAGCTGGCGGCTGCTGACATGGATGCGGTCGGCCGCATCCTGGAGCGACAGGGGACTGGAATAGTTGTCCCGGATGAAGCGGGTGATGAGCTGGTAGCGGTAGAGCGACATGTCCCGCTCGGGATGGGCGACCTGCGGCAGCGGCTGCAAAGGGGCGCGGGCGGCACGGAGCAGAATTTGAATGACCGCCTGCTTCACCGTCGTACCCCAGCCGGGCTCGGCCTCCTGGACGGCTTTGTAAGCCGTCAGGAACCAGGGCATCGCCTGGCAGCGGTCCGGGATAGGATGCGGTCCGAGCGCATCCAGGGCTGCGATGCAGTTCTCCGCCTCCTGGCGTTCCCATTCGTCCTCCCCGGAGGCGGCCGGCTCATCCTCGATCGGAACGATGTCGATATGCAGGCTGAGCTCCTCCGTACCGTCCGGACGGCCCGCCAGCTGCTGGTGGAGCACGCCGGGGCCGGTCAGATAGAACATGCCTTCGCGGAATTCATGATCGCTGTCCTCGAGGGACAGCGTGCCGGAGCCGCGGGCGATGAAGTGGAATTCATATTCCGAATGCTTGTGGTAGCGAATGAGGCGATCCTCCGGGAAGGAGGCGAGATGAAAATGCAGCACCCGAAGCCGGTATGCTCCCCAGCGGAACCGGAGCTCCAGCCGGTCCATGGCATCCCGCTTCTCCATCATCGGGGCATAGGGAAACGGCTTGGAACCCGGCGTTCTCATTGCGCTGCGCCGGCCAGGTCGATCCGCTTGCCTTCGGCTGCGGAGCGGTTCGCCGCTTCCATCAGCCTCGTCAGATCGGAAGCGAGAGCGATGTTCTCCTCGCCCTCGGTGCCGTTCTCGATATGTCCAACCCATTGGCTGAACGCATTCGGCAGCTTGGTCCCGAGCGGAATCTCCTTCCATTGCTCCTCGAGCTTCGTGCTGCGCACGCTGATGACGTCGTCCGGATTGCCGTACAGCAGCGTACCTTCCGTGCCGAAAAGCTCGATCTGGAAAGGAGAATGCTTGCTGGCGAAGCCGGCCTCGACGACGCCGATCGCTCCATCCGCGTAAGAGAGGACGGCAACGGCATTGTCTTCGACTTCGCGTCCGGTCACATGTCCGTACGTTGCGGTCAGGCTTTCCGGCATGCCGCCAAGGAACAGGCGGGTCAAATACATCGGATGGCAGCCGAGATCGATGAGCGCTCCGCCTGCCGTCTGCTCCGCCGAGTAGAAATGCTCCGGCAGCCAATTGGCCAAGGCGCCGTCGTGCGCAAGGCGGACGCGGACAAGCGTGAGCTTGCCGAGCAGTCCCTGCTCCAGCACTTCGCGGATGGCCGTCGTATAGCCGTCATTGAGGCGGGGGAGAGATACCGTCAGCTTGACTCCGGCTTCTTGAACCGCTTTCAAAATCTCATCCAGCTCGGCTGCCGTAGGCGCGATGACCTTCTCCGTGAAGATATGCTTGCCGGCTTTGGCCGCCTTGACCATCACTTCGGCATGCATCGTCGTCGGCGCGTCCACGATGACGGCATCCACATCCTCGCGCGCGAGAACTTCGTCCAGGCTGCTTACGAACGGAACGCCGAGCTTGTCGGCGGCTTCCTGGCCGCGTGAAGGCACTTCATCCCATACAACCGTAATTTGCGTGCCGGGATGCTCGTTTGCGTAGCCCGTGTATTCCCAAGCATGGACATGCCAGAAGCTGAGTTTTGCGATTCGAATCATAGCGGAAAGGTCCCCTTTCATAATGGAAGCAGACTGTAAGAATGCGACATGGCTTTAAGGTAACATAGGACAATGACTACGAACAGTGTACAAATATGACATCCGATATGTAAAATGGCGACATTGGTTCCGGTTTGATTTCGGAGTTGTTAGGCCTCAAAATAGAAGGAAGGCGAAATTCTCGGCCTGGAAATGGGATCCGGGACATGCTGGCATCTGGGGAAGGGGGCGGAAGCATGAGGATGAGAAGAGCCGTGCAGGCTCCCATCCATCTCTACCGCAAGTTCATATCGCCGCTGAAGCCGCCGACCTGCCGCTTCTATCCGACCTGCTCCGCCTATGCGCTGGAGGCGGTGGAGAAGCATGGCGCGGCCAAGGGCTCCTATCTGGCGGCAAGACGCATCCTGCGCTGCCATCCGTTCCACCCGGGAGGCTACGATCCCGTGCCATGAGCTTCCTTGACATGCACAGGGTCGTTTCGGTATGATTACGACAAATACAGCTTACCCGATGAAGGGAAGAGTAGTTTCCGCAGCTGCCGCATCAGAGAGCCGGGCAAGACGGTGCAAGCCGGCCGGGGGCGGGAAACGAAGATGGTCCCGGAGGATTCCGCTCCGAACGGCAGCAGCCTGGCGCTGAAGCCGCAAGGTACGGACGCGCGCAGCCGGCGTTAGCGGCTTGCCGTTCTTCCAGGAACGGCTTCACTAGAGCTTCCCGTCCGCCTCGAGCCAGAGGCAGGGAAGGAATTTGGGTGGTACCACGAAGCGCTCTCGCTCTCGTCCCATAGCGGACGGGAGCTTTTTTGCATGTCCATATCGATCCGGAGGGATTCCCATGCCAGAGAACAACAACAGCTATTACATTACGACACCGATCTATTACCCGAGCGGCAAGCTCCATATCGGGCATGCCTACTGCACGCTCGCTGCCGACGCGATGGCGCGCTACAAGAGGGCGCAGGGCTACGACGTCAAGTTCCTGACGGGAACCGACGAGCACGGCCAGAAGATCGAGCGCACGGCCAAGGAGCTCGGCATGACGCCGATCGAGTTCCTGGACGGAACGGTCGGCGAGATTCAGAAGCTGTGGAAGAAGCTCGAGATCAGCCACGACGACTTCATCCGCACGACCGAGGAGCGCCATAAGAAATCGGTTGAGAAGATCTTCAAGCAGCTGCTCGACCAAGGCGACATTTATAAAGGAACGTACGAGGGCTGGTATTGCACGCCTTGCGAGTCTTTCTTCACGGAGCGCCAGCTTGTGGACGGCAAATGCCCCGATTGCGGACGTCCCGTGGAGCTGGTCAAGGAGGAGAGCTATTTCCTCGGGATGAGCAAGTATGCCGACCGGCTGCTGCAATATTATGAGGACAATCCGGATTTCATCCAGCCGGAATCCCGCAAGAACGAGATGATCAACAACTTCATCAAGCCCGGCCTCGAGGACCTGGCCGTGTCGCGGACGACGTTCGACTGGGGCATCAAGGTTCCCGGAGATCCCGAGCATGTCATTTATGTATGGATCGACGCGCTCTCCAACTATATCACCGCGCTTGGCTACGACTCGGAAGACGATTCCCAGTACCGCCATTTCTGGCCGGCCGACGTTCATCTGGTCGGCAAGGAGATCGTCCGCTTCCATACGATCTACTGGCCGATCATGCTGATGGCTCTCGACCTGCCGCTGCCCAAGAAGGTGTTCGGCCATGGCTGGTGGCTCGTCAAGGAAGGCAAGATGTCCAAGTCCAAGGGCAACGTCATCGATCCCGTCGTCCTTCTGGAGCGTTATGGACTTGACGCTCTCCGGTATTTCCTGCTTCGCGAGGTGCCGTTCGGGTCGGACGGAACGTTCACTCCCGAGGCTTTCGTGGAAAGGCTGAACTTCGATCTCGCCAACGACCTCGGCAACCTGCTGAGCCGCACGGTGGCGATGATCGACAAATACTTCGGAGGGGAAGTTCCGGCCTATGCCGGCGTCGTGACCGAATTCGACGGCCCGCTGCAGGCGCTCGCGGCCGAGGTCGTCTCGTCGGTAGAGGCTTCCATGGATCGCATGGAGTTCTCGGTCGCGCTGTCTTCCCTCTGGCAGCTGATCAGCCGCACGAACAAGTACATCGACGAAACCCAGCCATGGGTGCTCGCCAAGGATGAAGCCCGCCGCGGCGAGCTCGCCTCCGTCATGTACCATCTGGCGGAATCGCTGCGCATCGTCTCCATCCTGCTGACGCCGTTCATGACCCGCGCTCCGCAGGAGATCCGCCGCCAGCTCGGCGCGGAGAACGACGCTCTTGCCGCATGGGAATCGGTCCGCTCGTTCGGCAGCCTGCCGGCCGGAACCCGCGTCTCGAAGGGCAGCGCCCTGTTCCCTCGTCTGGATGCGCCGGAGGAAATCGCTTATATCGCTTCCGCCATTCTCGGCGGAGGAGACAAGAAAGAGGAGCCGGCAGCCGAAGCCAAGCCGGAATCCGCTTCTTCCGCGCCTGCCGCTGCCGTGACGGCTCCGGAGCCGAAGGAAGAGATCGGCATCGACGATTTCGCCAAGGTCGAGCTGCGCGTCGGGCAGGTGATTGCAGCCGAGCCGGTGCCGAAGGCCGACAAGCTGCTCAAGCTGAAGCTGGATCTCGGCTATGAGCAGCGGCAGGTCGTCTCCGGCATCGCCAAGTTCTACAAGCCGGAGGAGCTGGTCGGCCGCAAAGTCATCTGCGTGACGAACCTGAAGCCGGTCAAGCTGCGCGGCGAGCTGTCCCAGGGAATGATCCTCGCCGCATCCGTCGGCGACGAGCTGACGCTGGCGACGGTGCCGGATTCCATGCCGAACGGCGCCATCGTCAAATGATCCGAACCAAAAAGCAGGATGCGGGCGACAGCCCCGCATCCTGCACCTATTAAGGGAGGCTGGTCCAAACCATGTCCAGCGTGAACATCGGCTTGGCATTCGCCGCAGGCATCGCGTCCTTCGTGTCGCCATGCTGCCTGCCGCTCTACCCTTCGTATTTATCGTACATAACGGGCATATCGGTCACCGAGCTCAAAAGCGACAATCCCGGCCGCGAGGTGAGGCGCCGGACCATGAGCCATACGCTGTTCTTCATTCTCGGGTTTTCGCTTGTCTACTACACGCTCGGTTACGGAACGAACCGCTTCGCCGAGGTGTTCGCCGATTACCAGGACCTGATCCGGCAGCTGTCCGCCATCCTCATCATGCTCATGGGACTGTTCCTGATCGGGCTGTTCCAGCCGAAGGCATTGATGAGGGACTTCAAAATGCCGGTGAAGCTGCGGTCGGGCTATCTCGGATCGTTCATCTTCGGAATCGGCTTCTCCGCCGGCTGGTCGCCGTGCGTCGGTCCGATCCTGGCGGCGATTCTGGCTCTTGCGGCATCCGATCCGGGAACATGGTTCGGGCTTACGACCGCTTATGCGCTCGGCTTCGCGATTCCGTTTTTCGTGCTCGCTTTTTTTTATCGGCTCGACGAGGTGGATCGTCCGCTACTCGTCTGTCCTGATGAAGATCGGCGGCGCCTTGATGCTGGTGATGGGCGTGCTGCTGTTCACGAACAAGATGTCCGTCATCACGATCTATCTGAATGGAATCACGCCGGAATGGCTGCGGTTCTGATCCTTGATCAAGTGAAATAATCGATCGTCGCCTCAGGGAAATGCTCGAAGATGCGCTCGGATATAAACATCCGCAGCGCATTTGCCTGTTCATCGGGGTAGACGTATTTGCCTTGGCCCCAGCGGCCCCATTTGTACTTGCGCTTTTCGATATCCATCTCTAGCTTCGTTTTCGGATAGCGTTTCTCGATCGTCGCCTTGGCGGTCTTGGTGAAGCGATGCTGGATGAGCTCGAAAGTCAGATCGGGAATTCCGGCAGGCAGCGTCTTGGCCAGGTTTTCCAGCAGCTCGGCATACCCTTCCTGCCAGCCTTCGTGCCAGATGATCGGCGCGATGATGAACCCGACGGGATATCCGGCAGCCGCGACTTTGCCGGCCGCTTCAATCCGCTGCTCGAAGCGGGATGTCGCGGGCTCGAAGTTTTTGATGACATACCTGGCGTTGACGCTGAAGCGGATGCGGGTATGGCCGTTGTGGCGCGCATCGAGCAAGGAATCGACATGGTGGAATTTGGTGACGAACCGCAGTCTGCCGTACTCCTGGTCCGCCATGAACTCGATCAGCTCGCGCAGGGAGCCGGTTATCGGCTCGAGGCCGACGGGATCGCTCGTGCACGCGGCTTCAAAACGGGTGATTTGAGGCACGCGCTCATCGATGTATCCTTTCGCCGCCTCCATGATTTCGTCGGTGTTCACATAGACGCGGATATAAGGCTTCGCGCCGAGAGTCGTCTGCAGATAGCAGTAGTGGCAATGGGCCATGCAGCCCGTCGCGATCGGGATGGCATATTCGGCGGAAGGCTTGGACTGGTCGAACTTGAGCGTTTTGCGGATGCCGACGACGAGCGTCCGCTTGGCGATTTTATATTGCTCCAGCTCGGAATCGCCGGGCAGATTGGTGATGCGGTTGTGGGATGTCGTCATGCGGATAGGCAGTCCCTGTTTGACCGCCCATTCATGGATCCGCTTCCCCTTGGGATAGTTCAGCGAGTCCGGCTCGAAATAGACCAGCTCGGGCACGAAAACGTCGGGCCGGCCGGTGCGTGGACGTTCCATGACAGTGCTCATAACGGCAAACCTCCTCGGGAAGGATGGATGATGGCTCGGGGTTAGTTTGGCATGGAAGCAAGCTTTTCAATAAGGGAAATCCCGGCTGCGCAAGTTGCAGGAGGCCGGAGCGCGTTGTATGATACTAAAGTAGCGTGGCGCCGAGAGAGTGGAGGCGCCCAGCAGGTTAGGAGGGTTTTCATGCCTACACCGAGCATGGAAGATTATTTGGAACGGATCTACAAGCTGATTGAGGAAAAAGGATATGCCCGCGTATCGGATATCGCGGAAGGGCTGGAGGTCCATCCATCCTCGGTGACCAAAATGATTCAGAAGCTGGACAAGGACCAGTATCTGATTTATGAGAAATATCGCGGCCTCATCTTGACGGCCAAGGGCAAGAAGATGGGCAAGCGGCTGATGGAGCGCCATCATCTGCTGGAGCAGTTCCTGGAAGTCATCGGAGTCCAGGAAGCCAACATCTATCAGGATGTCGAGGGAATCGAGCATCATCTCAGCTGGGATTCCATTACGTGCATCGAGACGCTCGTGGAGTACTTCCGCCGTGACGAGACGAGGCTGGAGACGCTCCGAAGCATCCGCAGCGAGCTGGAATCCGAATAGAGCCGCCGGAATCAAATAACGGCAGGCGGGAATGGAACCATTCCGCGCCTGCCGTTATTTTTTGTTCCTGCTCCTTGTTCAATGATACTTGGGCATGCCGTCCTCGTCCTTGCCGCCGTCGATGACCCGGAAAGGAGAGGGCTTGCGGCCGCGCGCCTTGGCGGAGGCGGATTTGAAGCGGGAAGGCTCTCCGCGGCCCTTACCGGCATGGCGGGGGCTTGGCTTGACGGCGCGTTTCCTGCGGGCGGGACTGAACCAATAGAAGGCGAAGATGCCGCCGAGAATGACGGCTGGAAGGAGGAGGCTGAACGGATTGCGGGCAAGGCTGCTCCCCAGTCCGATCACAACCAGCACGGCAACGACCGCCGTCCCTATGTTGACCTTGTTGCGACGCATGCAAATCCGCCCTTTCTATTGACGATGCTCCCCTTCGGGATGCTCTCGAGACGGTCAGACAGCCGGTTGTACGTTGACTTCCCGCTCGAGCTCGCGCATCCGGTTGAAGGAGGCGATGGATACTTCGACCTGGTCGTCCGTCGGCTCCTTCGTCGTCAGCAGCTGCAGCCACAGCCCGGGATAGCCGAGATAGCGCAGCACCGGAACGTCGCGCAGGGCGTTTGTCCAGCGCAGCACCTCATAGGATGCGCCCGAGCACGACGGAAGGAGAAGGATGCGAATGTAGATCCTC
>NZ_CBRA020000156.1:0-9232 GCF_000469945.2 Paenibacillus sp. P22
TGGCGGCGCGCGGCACGCCCGATGCCGAGCTGCTGGCGGAGCTGCTGGAGCATCCGTACTTCCGCATGCCGCCGCCCAAGTCGACCGGTCGGGAGCTGTTCGGCGCCGCATACGCCGACGGCTTCCTGGAACGGGCGGCTGCCCGCGGCCTTGGCGCCGAGGATATCGTCGCGACGGCGACGGCTCTGACCGCCCGATCCATCGCCGATGCCTGCCGGCAGCTCGTGCTGCCCCGCTGCGAGGTGCACGAGCTGGTCGTCAGCGGCGGCGGGGCTTGCAACGCGACGCTGCTGACAATGCTGTCCGGCTTGCTCCCGGAGCTGTCCGTCACGACCTCGGGCGCTCTGGGCATTCCCGACGATGCCAAGGAAG
Organism: Paenibacillus sp. P22; assembly: GCF_000469945.2. Lineage (NCBI taxonomy): Bacteria > Bacillati > Bacillota > Bacilli > Caryophanales > Paenibacillaceae > Paenibacillus > Paenibacillus sp. P22. The sequence goes on from NZ_CBRA020000156.1 coordinate 373, forward strand.
CGGTCATCTTCGCCCTGCTCGGGCATGATTTCCTGCTCGGCCAGGCCAACAACCTGCCGAGCGCGACGGGAGCATCGCGCCCGACCGTCTTGGGGAAGCTCGCGCTTCCTTGACTGAATCCAACGGCTGTCCTAGTGGACGGCCGTTTTTTTACATTTCCTTTACCGGCAAAAAAATTTATTTATGGAAAATATAAGCCGAAAAGAAGAATAGGTCTTCATTCTTATTTTTATAGACGAAATAAAGAATTCCCGGCTTCATCGGGCTCATTGAGAGCATTTTGTATTTGCTTAGCAGTGATGGAGCTTTCGACTCCAAATACAGCACGTTTGCGAGGATGTGAAGCACGAAAGAGGGTCGCGGACTATTCCGCGACCCTTTTTCCCGTTGCGGCAGCATTCGGAGTTCGGCTACCGGCCGCTGCCGGCAAGCGGAAGCTCCAGCGTGACGACCGTGCCTTTTCCCGCCATGCTGTCGATGGCGAAGCTGCCTTCATGCGCGGCCATGATGCGCTTGACGATCATGAGACCAAGGCCGTTGCCGCCCGGCTTGGTCGTATGGAACGGCTCTCCCGCCCGCTTGAGCTCTTCCGCGTCGATGCCTGCTCCGGTATCCGAGATCGAGATGGTCTGACGGCCGTCGGCCGCCTCCAGCGTAATCGAAATTTCCCCGCCGCGCGGCATGGCTTCGGAGGCGTTGCGCAGCACGTTGAGGAACACCTGCTTCATCTGGTCGCACTCGCAGAGCAGCAGCCCGGAGCTGATATATTCGCGCTTTATGGAGATGTTCTCCAGACGGCATTGGAATTCGAACATTTGCAGCGTCTCTTCCAGCAGGCCGGAGCATTCTCGGATAGCGAGCTGGCGCGTCTTCGGCCTGCCGAGGACGAGAAAGTCGTCCGTGATGAGATTGATCCGTTCGATCTCGCTCATGAGCAGGGAGTAATGGGCAGGATCAAGCTGGCTCGAAGTGAACTGGAGCATGCCCTTGATCGCGGTGAGCGGATTGCGGATTTCATGCGCGATGCCGACGGCCAGCTGGCCGGCAAACACAAGCTTCTCGTTGTGGCGGAGCTGCTCCTCGGCCCGCTTCGTTTCCGTCGTCTCCCGCAGCGTGCCCGCCGTACGGATCATCCGCCCGTCGCCGTCTACGATGGGGACGATGTCGAGGATGAAATGCTTCGGGACGCTGAAGCGCTTGTCCGAGAGCTCGAGTCCTACGATGTGGTTTGCGCCTTCGTCCAGAAGCTGGCGGAAGCAACCGCCGATGACGGGCAGGCTGCGCGCATCGAGGCCTTCGCGCTTGTCTGCGAGGCTGAGCATGCGGGACACGGAGTCGTTCAAGGTCAGAATCGTTCCGTGCTCATCCGTGAGGACCACGCCGAAGTGGCTTGTTTCCAGCAGCGCTTGCGTCAGAATCTGCTGCTGGGTGTTCTGCTTGCGCAGCAGCAGCTCCCTCTCGATGGAATCGGCCATCGTGCCGAGCAGGGCGAGCAGCTGGGGATGGGCGTTGTCGGCTACGGTCATGATCGAGATGGTGGCGTATATGCGGCCCGAGCCTTCCGGATCCGGCAGAGGCGCCGTGTAGCAGGCCATCTGCTGAAGCGGAAGATGATAATGCTCGGCTCCGATCACCTGCACGGGCTCGTTGCGCTCCAGGCACAGCGTGATAGAGCTGATGGCGGCCTCTTCCCCGTAACGGACGCCTTCGACAATATTGAACTCGTGAAGCGAGCCGATCATGGCCGGATTGCCGCCGAAGCCGAGCACATGGCCCTCCCCGTCGGAGACGGCTACCAGCATCGGGTCCTGCGGCAGCAAGCCGAGGAACCGTTCGGCCAGATCAAGCGACACCTCGAGCACATCGGCGTAATCGGATTTCCTTTGACGAAGGGCGTCGACAGCAAGCCGGTCCTTGAAATCGGGTATAACGGAGGAATCCAGCCCCATGGCATGGTAATATCGTTTCAATTCCTCGAAATCAAGCAGCTCCATTCTCTGTTCTCCTGTCTGAACACTCGTTACTTTGAGAATACCATAAACGGGCCGTTCAACTCTCCGGAAAATTTGTAGCCTCGCATTGCGGACTCTATGGAAAAGGGTTATCATGGCAGTAGGTGTACGTGCATGAGAACGCAAATAAGCCCGAAGAATCGCTGGAATCGATTCATATCAGGCTGTTTGAGGTAAAGGAATTGTACACCCTGACAATTCAACCATGGAGGTGAATCATCATGGCAAAAGACGTTCTGTGCGAAGTGAACTCCTGCAAGAACTGGGCTGACGGCAACAAATGCAACGCTTCGTCGATCTACGTGGTCAGCCACCGTGGACAAGCCAGCCAATCCGAAGAGACGGATTGCAAGACGTTCGAACCTAAACTGTAATAACGAATATGATTCTCTTGGGGCAGCCGTTGCAGCGGCTGTCCTTTTCGTTATGCTCTCCTACTATAATAACCAATAATGATAATTGTTATCAAGTGGTTGAGAGAAAAAAGTTTTCAGCCCTTATCGGCGAACAGGAACCGCAGCATCGGGCATGGCCGAACAGCGACTGGCGGCTGCGATCCGCACGGGTACCGGCGATGGATCTCCGGCATCAGCTCTCGGCGGCTTGAACGGGCTGAACCCGGCGGTGCGGATGGATAAAAAATGGCTCGGCCGGCGTCGTGAAATTTGCTATGATGGAAACAGAAATGGAAGGATATGGGCTTATTGGAGCCGTCTGCTGCTTGCCGGTTCGCCGGATCAAATGAGAAAGGGGAGATGGGGAATGGATGAATCGCCGGTCCGCAAGAAAGAAACGGAGGGGTACAGGCCTGACGCGGTGCGGAAGGCTTTTGACATGAACGATGGAGGGAAGACGATGAGCGACAACGGGAAGACGTTGGGATCGGCCGTAGCGGCAAGTCCGGTCAAAAACAAGGTCGGCAGCTATTTCGTTCCGGTACGGAATATCGAGGCTTCCCGCAGCTGGTACTGCAAGGTGCTGGGTCTGATGGAGGCGGATTGCCCGATTCATTTCGGCCATCTATGCCCGCTGCCGATGCAGGGAACGGGATTGATTCTCGACACGATGCCCAAATGGGGAGGCAGCGATCCCGACGGAGCTCCTTCGATCCAGACGCCGGCGTTCATGCTTCTCACCGACAAGCTGGAGGAATCGCTCGCATATATGAAGGAGCTTGGCGCCCGGCTCGTGACGGAAATCGAGCATGACCAGTGGTTTGTCGTTCTCGACCCGGACGGCAATAAGCTGATGATCTGCAGGGAATAAGCAAGAAGCCCCGCTGCTGCCGCACGAGGCAGGAACGGGGCTTCTTGCCGCTGCCTGAGGATGCTCCGCTGTCCTTCACCGTCCAATATCGTGTATGATGGGAACAATGGATATTGCAGCGGAGGTTGAGCATGGATTATATCGTGTTGGATATTGAGTTCAACGGGCGGAAGTTCGCCAGCGACAAGCCGATGGAGGTTATCGAGATCGGCGCGGTCCGGCTGAACGAAGCCTTGGAGAAGATCGACGAATTCACGGCTCTGATCAAGCCGGTTTATTTTGCCAAGCTGAACAGCTTCATTCGGGAGAAGACGGGCATTCCGCAGGAGGACATCGATGCGGCGAGCGGGTTTGTTCCGGTCATCCGCCATTTCCTGGCTTGGCTGGGCAAGAGCGAAGCCTGCACGTTCGTGACGTGGGGCGGCGAGGATATGAAGCGGATCGTGCTGGATACCCGCATGCACAAGCTTGACGATGCCTATTGGCTCGCGGCTTCCTATTATGATCTGCTCAAGATCTATTTGCGCGCGCGCAGCCTGACCAATGATGTCAGCGTCGAGGCGGCTTTGGCGGAGCTTGCCATCCCGGCTGAGGGCAGCGCCCACCGGGCTCTGGACGACGCCCGCATGACGGCGGAGATTTTCCGCCGCATCTTCCCGGACATTCAGCATGATACGGACGCGCGGCAGTACAAGGACACCTACTCCAACGCCAAGGAACGGAGAATGGTGAAAAATGCGATCCGCGGCCTCGCCGTGCAGAAGGTGCAGCCGACCTGGGAGCTGGTGGCCGATAAGCTGGCCAAGGCGAAGGTGGACATGGACAACGCCAAGAAAGCGGCGGAGCTGCAGGATTACTACGAGGCGGAGATCGTGAAGGCGCCGAAACGGCCGCAGACTCCGCGTCAAGGCATGCGTCCGGCGGGGGAATCGTCCTCCGAAGCGGCAGACGGTCCGGAAGTGCAGGGAGAGCGGGAAGCTGCGGTCGTACCGGAAGAACCGGCGGTTGACTGCGAGGCGTCTGCAGGTCCATCCGCGCCATCCCGCAGCGGGAGAGGCGCGGACGCTTAATATACGTTTGTGCAGCAGAATGCCGGCGATCCATCGCCGGCGTTTTTTTTATGAAAGCATAATGGATAATGAAGGAGTTCGGACCGATATAATCCTGAAATGGGATTTGGAATGGGCTTGATAGGTGTAACGTAAGTTGGAGCGGCTTCGCAGCAAGCCGGCCTATTTTAGCGTTCAAAAGGGGATCAGCAAATGAAGCTTGAAGAGAGAGTTGAACGACTGGAACGGCTTATTCAGGGCTTGGCGCTCGAGCTCGCGGAGCTGCGGCGGCGGCAGGCTGCGGACTTGCCGTTGTCGGGAGGGGAGCGGCGGGACGGCGCTGCGGTGCGAGCATTCGATGAGACCGAGGCCGCCGAGCAGGCAAGCGAGGGGCAGCAGTTCCCCGAGCATCTCCTGCAGACGGCGCCGGCCCAATCTCATGCAGGGGGCGGGCATCGTTCCATGCCGGGATCTGCTCCGAGGCCTGCCGGTCCTTCCGGACATGCGGCAGCGGGAGGGACTTTGCCTTTGCAGGCTGCTCCTCGCCCGCCCGCCCCTCCAGTCGACTGGGAGCATCTGCTCGGCAGGGTCTGGCTGCCGCGGATCTTCATCGTCGTACTGCTGCTCGGCGTGCTGTGGGGCTTCGCCGCAGCCGTCAATGCGGGCATGATCACGCGCCCGGTCCGCTGCTGGCTCGGCGCTGCGGCGGCGGCATGCATGTTCGCGGCCGGCATCCGGCAGATGCGGCACAAGCGGGAAGCGCTGGGCCAGGCGCTGCTTGGCGGAGCGCATTCGCTGCTCGTCGTGACGTTGTTCGCGGCGCATATGCTGTATGGATTCATGTCCGTTCCGCTGGCCTGCGTCCTCTACGGCATCGCCATCCTGCTGTTTGGCGCGACAGCGCTTGCCTACCGCTCGCAGTCTCTCATGCTGCTCGCCATGGCTGCCGGATGCTTGATTCCGTTTCTCCTTGACTACGATGCTCCCCATGTCTCCATTCTTGTTGCTTATGAGGGGCTGTTCGCAGCTTCCGCGCTGCTTATCGGCTGGAAGCTTCAGTTCCGCTGGGTGTACGCCGCTTCCTATCTGCTTCTGCAGCCTGCGCTCCTCGTCGCCGCCCTTCTCGGAGCCGGAGATGGAGCGGAATGGTGGTTTCTCGGCGCCCAGCTCCTGCAGCAGGCTATCCTCCTGACAGCGTACCTGTTGGAGAAGCGGGAGGCTCCTGTCTACTCCGAGCGGAGAGGACTTGTGTTCACTTCCTTTGCGATTACGGCGGGATGGGCTTATCTGCTGCTGATGCCGAAGCATGAAAGCCAATATCTGATTCTGGTCGGGATCGGTGCGGCTGTCTACAGCCTTCTGGCTTGGTTGCAGCTATCCAAGAAAAAGGAAGCGGCCGAGCTGCTTGCCGTCACGGCGACGCTCGGATGGATGCTGCTGCTGCTCGAGTCGCTGCCGGGCACTTATGCGGGAGCGGCACTCGCAGTCGAAGGGACGCTGGCTCTGGCGATCGGCCTGCGCATCCGCGCTCCTTACCAGCAGGGAGCGGGGACGATCGTGCTCTTCATCGGCGCGATGCGGATTATCGGGAAGCCCATCGATGCCGTCGCATCGCCGGAAACCTTCAGCTGGATCATCCTGCTGGCGGACTTGCTGGTTCTGCACCGAATATTCCTTCCGTATAAACAGAGCCCGCGAGCAAGGCAGGCATCCGGAGCACTGTTATGGCTGACCGGAGTTCTTGGCCTGGCATTCCTGACCCAGCTCACGCTGGCAGCGTCGAGGCCGCTGGAGACGGACAGCCAAAGGCTGATCTTATCCGCGGTATGGGTCGCCTATGCGATTGCGCTGATTATCGCCGGAATCATGCTGCGGCGGCCGAAGGCTCGATTTGCCGGCATGCTGCTCGTGCTGCTCACCCTGCTGAAGGTCATCTTCATCGACGTTCCTGGCGTGACGATCGCCGTCCGAGCAATTCTGTTCATCGGTCTCGGGGTGGTGGGCATCGCTGTATCGCGAGTGATGTACAGCAAGCAGAAAAGTCAGTAGCAAAAGAGGGTCCCGCTCGGGACCCTCTTTTGCGTGCCTATGGCCTTCCATGAGCTCTTGCAGCTGCCGTCGGCTCCTGAAGCTTCCCGCTGCAGAAGCGTGCTGCTGCAGCTCCTGACGTCTAGATCTCCGCCTTGGCGCTGCCCGGCTCATCCGCCAGCTCCAGCACGACCGGACAATGGTCGCTGCCCAGCACGGCGCTGTCGATGGACGCGTCCTTCAGCAGCGGACGCAGCCGCTCCGAAGCGAGGAAGTAGTCGATGCGCCAGCCGATGTTCTTCTCCCGCACCTTCGGCATGAAGGACCACCAGGTATAGGCGCCTTCCGCATCGGGATGGAAGTGGCGGAACGTATCGACGAATCCGGCTTCCAGCAGCGTCGTCATCCGGCCCCGCTCTTCCTCGGTGAAGCCGGAGTTGCCGCGGTTGGCGCGCGCGTTTTTGAGGTCGATATCCTGATGGGCGACGTTGAGGTCCCCGCACAGGATGACAGGCTTCACGGCGTCCAGACCTTGAAGATAGCGAAGGATGCGCTCCTCCCACTCCAGCCGGAACGGAAGGCGGGACAGGTCGCGCCGGGAGTTGGGCGTATAGACGTTGACCAGGTACCACCCTTCGAACTCGAGGGTGAGGATGCGGCCTTCCTCCTCGAAGTCGTCCTCGAGTCCGTACAGGACGGACAACGGCTTGATCCGGGTCCAGACGGCCGTTCCGGAATAACCTTTGCGAACGGCGTAATTCCAGAACAGATGATAGCCTTCGGCATGGTCCAGCTCGATCTGGCCTTCCTGCAGCTTCGTCTCCTGCACGCAGAAGATGTCGGCATCCATATGATTGAAATAATCGGCAAAGCCTTTCTTGACGCAGGCTCTCAGCCCGTTGACGTTCCACGACACCAGTTTCACTTGCATTCTCTCCCCGCTTGCGGCATGGCTTATCTGTCCAGTGTACCATGGCCGGGCTCCGGGCGGGGAGGGAGGAAGCTATTGGATCGCGAGGTAGCGGGCCGTCTCGGCCCGGTAGGCGGCCAGCGCAGGAATCAGTCCGGCTGCGATGCCGGCCGCAAGCACGATGCCGGCGATGCCAAGATGAGACCACTGGAATCCGACCGTCACGGCGATGGATACGCGGGAGCCGATATAGCCGGACAGGACGGCCGACAAGCCATAGGCTCCGGCGATGCCGAGGGCGCAGCCGAGCAGCATGACGATGGAGGATTCCAGCAATACGATGGCCATTACATGGCGGCGGCCGGCGCCGATCGCGCGCAGGATGGCCACGCTGCGGCGGCGCTCCATCGCCGAGCCGTACAGGGAGAGGCAGACTGTGAGGCCTGCCATGCCGAGGATGACGTATCCGATGCTGCGCAGAGCCTGCTCGCCGCTGCCCAGCATGTCGAACAGCTTGGCCAGCGTCTGGCCCGGCAGCACGGCCTGGGCTTCTTTTCCGGCGTTCGTCTGCTGGTACAGCTTCATCAGCCCGATGTAGCTCTTGGGCTTGACGAGGACGGCCGTCACTCCGCGGGCAGCTTCATCCTCGTCGGACACAGCCGGACCAGGCGCAGACGAAGCCTCGGCAGAAGTAGAAGGCTCTTGTCCTCCGTCGGCCGCTCCGCCTTCCTCTTCATGCCCATGCTCATGGCTGATCCAGTAGCTGTCCATGCTGACGTAGATGCCCTGGTCGGAAGGAGCCGCTACCGGCTTCAGAATGCCGACCACCTCATAGGGATGCTCTCCATGCTCCTCCGGCTCGGCGGAGGCGGCGACTCCATGCTCGGAGACGAAGCGGTCCCCGACCTTGAGCCCTTCGCGGGAGGCGACCTCCGCTCCGATCACCGCCTGGAAGGGACCGCTGAACAACCGCCCGTCGCGAAGGCTGAAGTAAGGCGGATCGGCAGGGCGGCCCTTGAGGTCGAAGAAGCCGGCGCTTGTCCCGACGATCCGGAATCCCCGGTACTGGTCTCCGAGAGCGAACGGAACGGCGGTCTGCACTTCGTCATCTCCGGCCAGCTTCTCATAGTAGGCATGGCTGAGGTTGTCCAGCGGGCGGTCCATCAGAAATATGGTATTGAACACGAGCTGGTTGGCGCTTCCCTTGGAGCCGATGAGGAGGCCGAACGGCTCGCTTGCCCGCTCGATGCCGCCGCGCACGCCCCCGGAGAGGATCAGAACCGCCAGCGTGACGGCGATTCCGACAAGGACGACGGCGGCCGTCAGGGCGGTTTGGACTTTGCGGGCCATCAGATTGCGGATAGCCATGCTCAGCAGGGACATGGCTAGGCTCCTTTCGCCGGCGAGAGCGGCCCGCGGGACAGCTCCCGCATGGATACGGAGCTGTCCATGCGTGCCGCCTGCTCGGGGTCATGGGTGCAGAGCAGGAGCGCGGCGCCCGTATCGGAAGCGGCGGCAAGGAGCAGCTCCATGACCTGCGCCGCCGTCGAGACGTCCAGGCTGGCTGTCGGTTCGTCGGCCAGCAGCAGCTCGGG
>NZ_CBRA020000157.1:0-13860 GCF_000469945.2 Paenibacillus sp. P22
TGATCAGCAGGCCGCTTGCCATCGTGCTGCGCGGCGATGTCCGCTTATCGCGATTCCGGCTTCAATAAAGCTTGCCAAAAGGCTTGGAAAATAAGGGCTGTACCCGGAAAAGGCGCGACGCTCCGGATACAGCCCCTATTTGGCTTGCCGTCGCGCCGCAATTGGAAAAAAAAGCCGCCTGCCAGCGGGAGGGCTGACAAGCGGCGTCCTGCCCCTTGCGTCGGAACAGGCAGCCTACGGATTTTTGCGGATGCGCGAGTCGAGCACGAACGTGCCGAAAGGGATGAAGGCGGCTGCGACGGCGCCGGCCACGCGCGCCAGCTTCCAGCGGGCGACGATGACGGCATGCAGAAGGGCGAACATATACAGGACGAACAGGGCTCCGTGCGCGCCTCCTACGATCGTGACTCCCGCATGCCAGTCTCCCCAATATTTCAGAGGCATGGCGATGAAGAGCAGGATCAGAAAGGACGAGCCTTCGAGCAGGCTGATGAGACGGAAGCGGCCGACGGCATTGGTAAGCATAGAGAGCCTCCTAGACGGTTTCTTGGACATAAGGCGTCCCTAGGTAACACGCTCGGAGGGGGGCGCGGTTTCGCTCTAATCGGCAGCAAATGTGACAACTGTGGGTCGGAAGGCATCGCCAGCGCGGCTTACCGCTCCGGATCCCGCCGGCGGCGGAAATCCGATGGCGAGCTTTTCATAACCGCTTGGAAGCTGCGGATGAAGTAGCTGACGTTGTCGAAGCCGGTCTCCAGCGCGATGTCGGCGATCCGGCGGTCCGTCTCCCGCAGCAGCAGCGCGGCCTGCCTGATCCGGTACGCCTTGATGTACCCGATCGGGGTCTGGCCGGTCATGCCGCGAAAAAAGCGGATGAACTGCCCTTCGCTGAGCGGGATGAGGGCGGCAAGCTCCGCGATTCGGATCGGCTGGCCGCAATGGACCCGGATATGCTCGATGACCCGCTTGAGCCGCTCGACCTTGAGCGCGTCGCCTTCGGGGGAGCGGGCCGCTTCGTGATGGATCCGCCGGTCCGCCGCTTCCCCGCCCGCATGCAGGACGGCCAGCATCATCAGCAGCCGGCCCTTCACCTCGGCCTCGTATCCGGGCTTCTGCTCCCGGCAAGCCCTGCGGATGGCCGCGAGCTCCTTCAGCAGGCTGCTTCCGAGCCCGGCATCGGGCATCGCGCGGCGGGGGAACGTCGCGGAGCGGTCCCGCAGCGGCTGGATCAGCTTCTCTTCTACAGCATCGTAGACGGCTCCGGACAGCAGCGCGGGATCGAATACGAGCGCATAGAAGCTGCATCCATGGGAACCGCTGGCATGCCCGGCATGCAGCTCACCGGCGTCCACGAACGCAGCCTCGCCGGCCTGGAGCACGAGCGTGTCCACCCCGACCTGGAACCGCACCTCGCCCTCCGCCACATAGAACCATTCCATCTCGTTGTGCCAGTGCGCGTCGACGACATGCTCGCCGGGACCGTACCGGTATTCATAGCTTCCGAACAGCCTTCCGGCTCCGTTCCGGACGTTCTCTTCCTTGAATAAGCTCCGGTCGAGCTCTTCCATGTTCCCCGCTCCTTTGAAGGGTATGGGCAAGACATCAGAATTGTGCAATAAAACGCGCGATTATATGCAAGATTCATCCTGATTGCCGCCGTATACTGTTATTATAACGCTTACAATTCACGGGATAAAGGATGGATGCGAAGTGAAATTCACGGACGGAAATTGGCTGATCCGGGAGGGCTACTCCGTAGAAAGCGCCATGCAGGTTCACGATTGCCGTGCCGAAGACGGCGTGCTGACGGCATACGCCTCCACGACGCCGCTGGCGGGACGGGGCAGCATGATCAATACCCAGCTGCTGACGATCCGCTTCCACTCCCCGCTGCCGGGAGTAATCGGGGTCAAGCTGACGCATTTCGAGGGTGCCGTCGACCGCGGGCCGCATTTCGAGCTTCATGGCGGACATATAGCCGGAGCCGGACATGAAGCCGGAGCCGACACGACAACAGGAGCCGACACGACAACAGGAGCCGACACGACAACAGGAGCCGCTGCCGGGCATGCCTCGATTACAGAGACGGACGCGTATGCGGAGCTGAGTAGCGGCGGCCTGAGCGTGCGGATCGACAAGGGCGCGCAGTGCTCGGTATCGTTCTTCCGCAGCGGCGAGCGCCTGACCGGCAGCGGCTTCAAGTCGATGGCCCATGTGACGGGTCCGGCCGGAGAAGCCTATATGCGCGAGGAGCTGGACCTGTCGGTCGGGGAGCTCGTATACGGGCTCGGCGAGCGCTTCACCGCCTTCGTGAAGAACGGCCAGGCCGTCGACATCTGGAACAAGGATGGAGGCACGAGCTCGGAGCAGGCGTACAAGAACATTCCTTTTTACCTGACCAGCAAAGGCTACGGTGTGTTCATCAACGATCCGGGCGCGGTCTCGCTGGAGGTCGCCTCGGAAAAGGTGAAGAAGGTGCAGTTCAGCATTCCCGGCGAATCGCTGGAATACTTCGTCATCGACGGACCGACGCCCAAGGAGGTGCTCGGCCGCTACACGCACCTGACGGGCAAGCCGGCGCTGCCGCCTGCCTGGACGTTCGGGCTGTGGCTGTCGACCTCGTTCACGACGGAGTATGACGAGGCGACGGTGAACGCCTTCGTGGACGGCATGGCGGAGCGGGACCTGCCGCTGTCGGTCTTCCATTTCGACTGCTTCTGGATGAAGGAATTCCACTGGACGGACTTCAAATGGGACGAGAGGGTATTCCCGGATCCGGCCGGCATGCTGGCGCGCCTCAAGGAGAAGGGACTGAAGATCTGCGTCTGGATCAATCCGTACATCGGACAGCGGTCGCGGCTGTTCGAGGAAGGGCGGCGCAGCGGCTACCTGGTGCGCAAGCCGAACGGCGACGTCTGGCAGACCAATCTGTGGCAGCCGGGCATGGGGCTGGTCGACTTCACGAATCCGGATGCCTGCGCCTGGTACGCCGGGTACCTCGACGAGCTGATGGACATGGGCGTGGACAGCTTCAAGACGGACTTCGGCGAGCGCATCCCGACGGATGTCGCCTACCATGACGGCTCCGATCCCGAGGGCATGCACAACTACTACACCTTCCTCTACAACAAGGTCGTATTCGAGGCGCTGGAGCGCAAGCTCGGCCGCGGCGGGGCCGCTGTGTTCGCCCGTTCGGCGACGGCGGGCGGCCAGCAGTTCCCGGTCCACTGGGGCGGAGACTGCTACGCGGATTACGAGTCGATGGCGGAGAGCCTGCGGGGCGGGGCTGTCGCTCGGCCTGAGCGGCTTCGGCTTCTGGAGCCACGACATCGGCGGCTTCGAGAACACCGCCCCGGCGCATGTGTTCAAGCGCTGGCTGCAGTTCGGCCTGCTCTCCACGCATAGCCGCCTGCACGGCAGCACGTCGTACCGGGTGCCTTGGGCTTATGACGAGGAATCCGTCGAAGTGACGCGGACGTTCACCAAGCTGAAAATGAAGCTGATGCCTTATCTCTACAGTGTTGCCGTCGAGGCGAAGGAGCTGGGCGTGCCCGGCATGCGCGCCATGCTGCTGGAGTTCCCGGACGATCCGGCTGCGGAAACGCTGGACCGGCAGTACATGCTGGGCGGCTCGCTGCTGGTCGCGCCGGTATTCTCGGAGTCCGGCGACGTCAGCTATTACGTGCCTGAAGGCCGCTGGACCTCGCTGCTCACCGGCGAAGCCGTCGAGGGCGGACGCTGGCGCAAGGAGCGCCACGGCTACCTCAGCCTGCCGCTGCTCGTGCGGCCGAACACGCTGCTCGCGCTCGGCGCGGTCGACAGCCGTCCGGACTACGACTACGCCGACGGAGTGGAGCTGGCGCTGTACGCGCTGGAGGACGGCGCGAGCGCGGACGCGGTCATATGCGACACATCCGGAGCGGTGCAGCTGAAGGCGCAGGTCAGCCGCTCGGGCGGCCGCCTCGAGCTGCGCGCGAGCGGTTCCGGCAAGCCGCTGCGCCTCACTTTGCACGGAGGAACCGGCGAGATCGCAGAGGTTGCCGGAGAAGGGGCGCGGCTTGATGATGGAGCCGTCGTCCTGGACGGCTTCGCTGGAGAAGCGTCAGCCGTCATCATCTTGCGCTAACCATTCCATCGTGACCGGAAGAACTTTTCAGCTCCCCACGATCAGGAGTCGGAAGCCTGAGTTCATCTGACCTGTCTCCGAATGGGAAAAAGGCCCTTTAAGCGCAGAAGCACACTTAAAGGGCCTTTCGTTTATTCCGCGAACAGCTTTGCGGCGTCGTCCAGCGCCATTTTATGGCCGAGCGAGGAGTAGTCGAGCCATTTTTGCCCGTCGAGCACATAGACATGCTTGTTCTGAACGGCCTTCAGGCTCTTCCAGAGCGGATTGCTCTCGAGCAGCCCATAGTTTTTCTTGGCTTCGCTGCCTTTGCTGACGATGACCAGAATCGCGTCCGCATCGAAGTCGGGAAGCACTTCCTGGGAGATGACCTCGTAGGCTTTGTCGATCTTCTCGACGCCGTCAGCGGGCTGCAAGCCGAGATCGTCATAGAGCAGCGGGCCGACAGGACGTTTCATGCCCATTACGCGCAGCTCCTTGGCGGTCATCCGTACAGCCATGACCTTGGCATCGGCGCCGAGCCTGCTCTTGATCAGCGCGCCGACTTCGTCCTTCTGTTTGTCGTAATCAAGGATGAAGTCTTCCGCCTGCTGCTGGCGGCCGACATGGCCGGCAAGCTCCCTCAAATGATCCTTCCAGGTTCCTTTATCGGGATTGATGCTTACCGTGGGAGCGATCTGCTCGAACTTGGCGAGATCCGGACCGGAGTAGGTCTCGTCGATGAAGATCGAATCCGGCTTCAGCGCCAGCACGGCTTCCATATCGGGCTCGGTCACGACGCCGAGCTTCTGCACGCCTTCGAGCCGGTCCTTCACATGGGGCAGGAAGTCCTTGACGTCTCCGCCGACGACGGAGCCGGCCGGAGTGAGTCCGAGCGCGAGTAGATTGTTGGTGATGTGGATGGACATCGAGGCTATGCGGCCGGCTGCCGCCGGAGAAGCGGATGGAGATGGAGAGGATGCAGGCTCGTTTGCAGCATTTTGTCCGCAAGCGGTCAGCAGGATGAAGGCAAGCAGCAGAGAGAGAAAGGGAACGGCTTTTTTGAGCATGGTCGTTGTCAAACCTCCGAAAGTCACTTTTTGGGACGGAACAAAAGATAAAGGAAATAGGGGCCGCCGAGAGCGGCGGCGACGACTCCTGCCGGCACGGGGCTGGGCTGGAACAGCGAACGGCCGATCGTGTCCGCGCAGACCAGAATCACCAGGCCGACAAGGGCGGTCAGCGGCAGGAAATGCCGGTGCCGCGGCCCTGCCAGCTGCCTGGCGATATGGGGGGCGGCAAGGCCGATGAAGCCGATGCCGCCGGCCATCGCGGCGCTGGCGCAGGAGAGGGCTACCGCCGCAGCGAGCAGCAGCAGCCGGCTGCGGCCTACCCGGCTGCCGAGCCCCTTGGCCAGATCGTCCCCGAACGAGAAGGAATCGAGCGTCCGGGAGGCCATATAGATGCAGGGCACGAGCACGGCGATCCAAGGGAGCAGCGTCCAGACGTGGATCCAGTCCCTTCCCCAGACGCTTCCCGCGAGCCAGCGCGCCGTGAACGCGTAGGTGTCGGGGTCCAGGCGGAGCGAGAGGAACAGCGTCATCGCGCTCAGTCCGGCTTCAATGGAGATGCCGGTGAGAATGAGCTGGATCGGCAGCAGTCCGCGGCCGCGCTCATAGGACAGCAGGAAGACGAGGACGGCTGCGGCGGTGCCCCCGATGAAGGCGAATGCCGGGATCAGGAGCGAGACCGGCCCGTCCATCGTCCGGAAAAAAGAAACGAAGACGATCAGTCCGAGCGCGGCTCCGGCATTGATGCCGAGCAGGCCCGGATCGGCGAGCGAGTTGCGCGACGCTCCCTGGAACACGGCGCCGGCGACGCCAAGGCCGATGCCGGCCAGCATCGTGACGAGAATCCGGGGCAGCCGGTACTGGAACAGGATCAGCGATTCCTCCGCGGTCCCGCCGCCGGCGAGCGTTCTCCATACGGCGGCGGGACTCAGCGATATCGTTCCTGTGTTGAGGCTGACGGCAGCGGCGACGGCCGCCAGAGCCAGCAGGCCGAGGCCTGACAGCAGCGCCCGCCGGGAGCGGCGGTCCGCAGGAAGCCCCATTTACAGCTCCCTCCTTTCCTTGCGGGACAGATAGAGGAAGAAGGGGACGCCGACCATCGCGACCATCGCCCCGATGGCGAATTCCCGCGGAGGCTGCACCATGCGGGAGGCGAAGTCGGCCCATGTCAGCAGAATCGCGCCCAGCAAGGCGGAGAAGGGCAGAATGAGCCGGTAGTCGACGCCGATGAGGCGCCGGGCGATATGCGGAACGACAAGGCCGACAAAGCTGATGGAGCCTGCCGCCGATACGGAAGAGCCGGCCAGCAGGACGACTGCCGCCATGGCCAGCACGCGGATTCTTCCGGTCCGCAAGCCAAGATTGACGGCCGCTTCCTCGCCAAGGGACATGAAGGTGATTCCCCGTCCGAGCGTGAAGCTCCAGACGAGAGCGGCGAGAATGACAGGGGCGAGCCACTGCAGCTGTTCCCAGCGGATGCCCGCCACCCCGCCGGCGTACCAGAAGGCCAGATCCTGGCTGAGCTGATAATGGATCGCCATCCCGGTGCTCAGGCTGTGGATCATGGCGGACAGGACCGCCCCGGCCACGGTCAGCTGCAGCGAGGCCATGCCTTTGCGCGCCAGCGATGCCAGCATCACGATGATGAAGGTCGCCGCCGCCGCGCCGGCGAAGGACAGGCCCATCAGCGCGCTGTAGCTCAGCATGGGCCGCCAGGCGAAGCTGAGTACGACGGCCAGCGAGGCTCCCGCATTGATGCCCAGGATGCCGGTGTCGGCGAGCGGATTGCGGGTGACGCCCTGCATGAGCGCGCCGGCGGCAGCCAGCGCGCTGCCGACGAGCATGGCGCCGAGAACGCGGGGCAGCCGCAGGCCGTGAATGATCTGATGGGAGGTCGAGGACGGATCGTACCGGAAGACGGCATCGATCACGACCCCGGCCGTGATCGACTTGGCGCCGTAGGACACGGCCGCGATCGCCGTAACGAGCAGTCCGGCTGCGGCAGCCGCGAACCATAGGACCACGGTCAGCTTGCGTCGGAATTTCATGGGAGCGGGGAGCAAAGCCTCCTTCAGATGCAATTGATATCGAGAATCATTATCATCGATGGACTATGCCCAGTATACCAATTCCGGGAGCGGTGTACATGACACAAATTCAGGCATAAAATGGACTTTTTTTAGAAATGGGTTTTGCAGGAGCCGAGCCGCGGCAGCAGCGAGGCTAATTCCTCCAGCTGCCGGACAATCATGGAGGGGGCATACAGAATCCACATGCCCCAGTCCAAAAAAGCAAAACGGCCGGAGCGGATGGCGGGATGGGATGCCCAGAACGGATTGGCGGCGATATGCTCCTCGAGCTCGATCCGGTCCTGAGGCGTTTCGGTGAATAGAAACAGGAAATCGGCTTCGTAGCGGCGGATTTCGTCGGGTGTGATCGAAGTCCAGTTGTGGCCGGTCCCCGGCGGATGAAGCCGCAGCTGTTCCTGGACCCGGTCCGGCGCGGCCAGCTCCAGCGAGCGGTAGAAGGCATGCCCGATATTGCGGGAGCCGTATATACGCAGCTCATGACGCCGGGCCGCGCACAGGGCTGTCGTCCCGCTGCCGATGATCTCCCTGGCTGCCCTGCGGGCCGCTTGCGCCGCCGCGTCATGGGCGTCGTGCCAGGCTTGCGCCGCCGGCTCCCGGCCGACGAGCGCCGAGATGTCCTGCAGGTGGCGGTAGATGTCGCGGCTGGCCCAGGGGATGCAGGCGATCGGGGCGATGTCGCCCAGATGCTCCCTCGCCTTCGGAAGCACGTTGTCCTTGCAGAGGATGAGATCCGGATCCAGGCGCAGGAAATCCTCCCGTCCAGCCTCCCACGGGTCGACGGCATGCTCCGGCAGCCGGAGCGGCGCGATCCCCCGGGGCATGTGCCGGTGCAGCTGCCCCGCGCACGGAACGACGCCAAGCGTATATAGATGGTCGGTATACGGAGCGGACAACGAGACGATCCGCTCCGCCTTGCGGCGGGCGAACGCCTTGGGCGGACTGCCGGCCGTCGCCTTGAAGCGGCGGCTGAAGTAGAACTCGTCGGCATAGCCGATGTCGGCCGCGATTTCCCTGACCGACATCTCGCCTTCCATTATAAGCTCCTTCGCTTTGTTCATCCGCAGATGGGTCAGATAGGCGACAGGGGTCTTGCCCATCAGCTGCTTGAACACCTGCGAGTAGTAGGCGGGATGGAGGCCGGCCATGCCGGCCAGATCCTCCATGCGGACCGTCTCGCGGTAGCTGGCCCGCATATAGTCCGCCGTCTGGAGCAGGCGGGCTTCGAGGGCGTTCCGGGCCGCCGGCTTGGCGCCTTCGAGCAGAATGGCCAGCAGATCGTGCATGTGCTGCTGCGCCGCGTACCGTTCCCGTCCGCGCGCTTGTGCGCCCTTGGCCGCCAGCAGGAGCATGAGCCGGCGGATGCGGGCGGGAGCGAGCTGCAGCGGACCTTGCAGGGGGAAGCCGGTCTGGCGGACGAAGGAACGGCTGTCGCCGTTTTTGCCGCTCAGGAGGAACAGGTCGAAGGCGATCCATACCATCTCAGGCGGGGGATCGGCCTGCAGCCGCAGCTTCAATACCGTGCCGGGGGCGTACAGGAACAGCGAGTCGTCGCGCAGGGCGGTTGTGACGCCTGCAGCCTGCAGCTCTCCCTCGCCCTTGCGCACGTACAGGAGGATGAAATGCGACACCGGCCTGATGCCATCCGCCCAGTCGGGCGGGACCGGGGAGGCGCACGCCTCCTCGATTTCAAACAAAGCCCCCTTGAGGAAGCTTTTGCTCAGGGCTGCGAACATGTCGGACCGGCTCCTTTCCATGCGCGTGGATGCTTGTTGATGCTTGCGGATGCTTGTTAATGCTTGTTAATGCTTGTTGATGCTTGTTGATGCTTGTTGGGGCGTATGGATGCTTGTTGATACAGGCGGATTCTTGTTGATGCTTGCGGATGCTGCGAGGGCCATGAATCAGCCGGTAGCCGCCATAAATGCCTACAGCTTATCACATGTCCCGGGAGCGAGCCAAAGGAAGAAGGCTGGGAAGAGCGGGAATGCGCTTTCAGAAATCTCTAATTTTGACCTGATTTTCGCTCCGATCCCTCCGGTAGGAAGGCCCGGGTGAATGCGTTACCATGAATGGCATAGGGAAACAAGCAAGCGCGGAGATGCCCGGGAGCAGCTGCCGGAACGCCGCGGAAGGAAAGGAAGGATGGAGCTTGTGAAAGCGCTGACAGAAAAACATCCGGCTGCCGGTCCGGATGGAGCCGCATTAGCCGCAAGCTCGGGCCCGGCCCGGTTCTGGAAAGTAATGAAGTCCCAGAAGTACTTGTATTTCATGTCGATGCCGTTCGTAATCTGGGTGTTCGTGTTCAGCTACATGCCCCTCTGGGGTTGGACGATGGCGTTCCAGGATTTCAAGGCCGGAAAGACGTTCGGCGAGCAGAAATGGGTCGGCTTCAAGCATTTCCAGGAGCTGTTCACCGACGAGCGGTTCTATCTCGTGCTGCGCAACACCTTGGCGATGAGCCTCATGGGCCTGATCGTAGGCTTCGTCGTCCCAATTCTGTTCGCGGTGCTGCTGAACGAGGTGAAGGGCCGGCTGTTCAAGCGGACGGTGCAGACGATCTCGTATCTGCCCCACTTCGTCTCCTGGGTCGTCGTAGCCGGCATCGTGACCAAAATGCTGTCGACCGACAGCGGAGCCGTCAACAACCTGCTCATGTGGCTTCATATCACGGACGAGCCGATCCAGTTCATGGCCAAAGGCAACTGGTTCTGGAGCATCGTGACCGCCTCCGACCTGTGGAAGGAGCTCGGCTGGAGCGCGATCATCTACCTTGCGGCCATCGCGGGCATCGATCCGGAGCTGTATGAAGCTTCGAGAGTGGACGGAGCGAACCGGCTGCGGCAGATGTGGCATATTACGCTGCCGGGCATCCGCACGACGATCTCGGTGCTGCTGATCATGAGCATCGGGCATCTCATCAGCATCGGGTTCGAGAAGCAGTTCCTGCTCGGCAACAATCTGGTCAAGGATTACTCGGAGGTGCTGGACCTGTACGCCCTCAATTACGGGCTCAGCCTGGCGAGGTTCTCCTTCGGCACCGCGATCGGCATCTTCAACTCCGTCGTGAGCATCTTCCTCCTGTTCCTGGCGAACGGCGTGCTGAAGAAGGTCACGAAGGAAAGCATCATGTAAAGGGGGGACCAACGATGAACAAGGCTTTCAACGCCACCCGCGGCGAACGGGCATTCGACGTCGTCAATATTCTCATCATGCTGCTGCTCGTCGTCGTCACGCTCTATCCCTTCCTGAACGTGCTGGCGATCTCGCTGAACAACTCGCAGGATACGGTCCGAGGCGGCATCGGCCTCTGGCCCCGGCAGTTCACGCTGGAGAACTACAAGGTGATCTTTGCCTACGAGGGGCTCCTGCAAGGATTCAAGGTTTCCATCTTGAGAACGGTCGTCGGCACCGTGCTGGGCCTGCTGAGCGCCTCGATGCTGGCCTTCACGCTCAGCCGCGCCGACTTCCAGGCGCGCCGCTTCGTCTCGGTGTTCCTGGCGCTGACGATGTACTTCTCCGGCGGCCTGATTCCGGTCTACATCCTGATGCGCGACCTTCATCTGATCGGCACGTTCTGGGTGTACGTCCTGCCCGGAATGGTAGGGGCGTTCAACGTCTTCGTCATCCGCTCGTTCATCGACGGTCTGCCGTTCGCGCTGCAGGAATCGGCCAAGCTGGACGGGGCGAACGACTTCACGATCTACTGGCGCATCATTCTGCCGCTCGCCAAGCCGGCGCTCGCGACGATCGCGCTCTTCCTGGCGGTCGGGCAGTGGAACGCCTTTCTCGACACCTATCTGTACAACGGCTCCAGCGAGACTTGGACGACGCTGCAGTACGAGCTGATGAAGGTGCTTCAGAGCACGCAGCAGGGCGGCGCCAACATGCGGACCAGCAACGAGGACATGACGAAGCTGATGAACCAGGTATCGCCGGAATCGATCAAGATGGCGATCACGATCGTGGTGACGGTGCCGATCCTGGCGGTGTACCCGTTCCTGCAGCGGTATTTTGTCGGCGGCATGACGCTTGGAGCCGTCAAGGCCTAAGGCTTCGCCGGGCCTTCCGCGAAAGGCGGGCCGGCCGTTCCGGAGACACCGAAGAATGGCCGGCCGCACAGCGCTTATCGTCTTTCGGGGAGCCCGTTCTTCATAGAGCAAGATGAATGCGTTTACTTTCCATCGTTTTCAGACGGCTTTTTCAGACCACTAGGGAGGTTATGAGCTTGAAGATGTTAAAGATGAGACAAACGAGAGCGACGGCCGTGCTGGTGCTCGCCGGCGTGCTCGCCGTGACGGCAGGCTGCTCGGGCAGCAACAACAATGGCGCAGGCAATTCCAACGTCGCGGCGACATCCAATACCCAGGGCGAAGCGGCGAACGCGGATGCCGGCAAGCAGGATCTCAAGCCGGTGACGTTCAGCTTCTTCGGAGCCGATGCGAGCCCGAACTGGAACAAAATGCAGGATGAAGTCGGCAAGGTCATCACCGAGAAGACGGGTGTCACCATCAAGGCCGAGTATGCGGTATCCGGCGGAGCCACGGACAAAATCTCCTTGATGGCGGCGAGCGGCCAGTACCCGGATATGGTGTTCGCCAAGGGCGACGTCGACAAGCTGGTCGACGCCGGAGCTCTGATCGACCTGACCGATCTGATCGACAAATACGCTCCGAACCTGAAAAAGGTATACGGCAAATACATGCAGCGCCTCAAGTACAGCAAGGAAGACACGTCCATCTACGTGCTCCCGAGCAACGATTCCATCGACCAGACCTACTTCGACGCCGGCGGCGGCTTCGAGCTGCAGCAGCGAGTGCTGAAGGAGCTCGGCTATCCGCAGATCAGGACGCTCGAGGACTACGAGAACGCCCTCAAAACCTACTATGCCAAGCATCCGACGACAGACGGCAAGCCGACCATTCCGCTCACGCTGGACACGGATGACTGGCGCATCATGATTACCGGCACCAACCCGGCCTTCCTGGCTACGGGCCTGCCCGACGACGGCGAATACTACATCAATCCGGACACCTACGAGGCTTCCTTCCATATCCGCCGTCCGGAAGAGAAGGAATACTTCCGCTGGCTGAACAAGATGTTCAACGAAGGGCTGCTGGACAAGGAAGCGTTCGTGCAGAAGAGCGACCAGTACAAGTCCAAAATCGCCAGCGGACGCGTGCTCGGCCTGATCGACCAGGAATGGGGCTATGGAGACGCCGAGAACGCAATCAAGAGCAAGGATGAGGGAGCCTATACGTACGGCCACTTCCCGGTCACGATCTCCGCGGACGTCAAAGACCACAGCTTCGCTCCGACGGGCTTCATGGCGGGTTACGGCATCGCCATCACGAAGGATTGCAAGGATCCCGTCCGCGCGATCCAATTCCTCGACTGGATGGCTTCCGACGAAGGCCAAGTGCTGCGCAACTGGGGCATCGAAGGCAAGCAGTACAACGTGGAGAACGGCATCCGCGTCATTCCGGCCGATATCCAGAAGCAGAAAACCGAGGACAACACGAACTTCACCAAAAATACGGGCATCGGGCTGTACTTCGTCTTCGGGCCTCACTACGGCGACGGCGTGAAGGATCCGAGCGGCAGCTACTACACGACGAACTTCCCGGATCAGATCGTGGCGGGCTACACGAATGCCGAGAAGGAAACGCTCAAGGCATACGGCGCCACGACATGGAAGGACCTGTTCCCGAAAGAGACCGAGTTCAAGGAGCGTCCATACGGCGCGGCCTGGAACATTCCGGCTCCTTCCGATTCGGACTACAACGTCATCTTCAAGAAGGCGGAGGACATCATCTGGAAGAAGATTCCGGAAGCGGTGCTCGCCAAGCCGGCCGACTTCGACAAGGTGTATGATTCCATGCTGAAGCAGCTGGACGACGTCAACCTCGGCAAGATCGAGAAGATTTATACCCAAGCGGTCAAAGACCGAGTGGAGCAGTGGTCGGCCAAGTAATTCCGGCCGCGTCCGAGGCAGCCGTCCCGATTCGGGGAGGGCTGCCTTCGGGTCTTTTTATCCCGGGAGAGAGAGAAAGGCATGGCCCGCTGTCAGGTGAAAGCGGATCTTCGCCAGGCACGGAGAGGGCAGGCTGAGCCGCTGGCGGCGGCGGAATTTTCCGTTTACCTTTGTAAGCGGTTGCCTTACGATACGGTCTAAGACTATCTTTTTCATGGATCGAAAGAGAGGCATCCGCAAGTGAGACAAGTTATCCGGCGGATCGGATTCCGCTTCAACAACCTTCGGMTTCAAGAGCCAGCTTGTTCATCGCCTTCCTGATCGTCGTGCTGATTCCATCTTCGTCACCGCTGTCGGCACATGGAAAACGCTGCCGTCCGGGTTGATAACGACGCCTGTCGTAATCCGGTTCGGATCGATGCCGTTCCGGAAGGGCGATGTTACTTAGGCGCATATCCGCTCAGCTGCCCGAATCTGGCCGTCTTGCCGCTATTCGTGAAGGTCAGGTCGAGATCAACCGGGCTAACCAGCAGTTCGTAGCCTTGCTCTGCCGCTTTATTCTTAGCGGCTGCCTGCTCGACGAGGCGCCGACGAACACCGAATAACGCTGCTCGTCGCGGTTCTGGT
>NZ_CBRA020000158.1:0-7988 GCF_000469945.2 Paenibacillus sp. P22
TCGCCGAGCGGCACGTCCAGCGCCCTGCCGACGTCGCGGACGGCCGCCTTGGCGGCCAGCGTGCCGAAAGTAATGATCTGCGCGACATGCCCGGCCCCGTACTTGCGGCTTACGTAGGCGATGACCTCGTCGCGCCGCTCGTCGTTGAAGTCGATGTCGATATCCGGCATGCTGATCCGCTCGGGATTGAGGAACCGCTCGAACAGCAGCCTGTGCTTCAGCGGATCCACATCGGTAATCCGCAGGCAGTAGGCGACGAGGCTGCCCGCCGAAGAGCCGCGGCCCGGACCGGTGCGGATGCCCTGCTCATGGGCGTAGCGGATGAAATCCCAGACGATGAGGAAATAGTCGCTGAAGCCCATCCGCTCAATGACGGACAGCTCGTAGGACAGCCTCTCCCCCGCCTTCCTCAGGAAGCTGCCGCCATCTGCCGGAGAAGCCGTCCCGCCCGCTCCGCCGCTCTCCGCCATGGAAGGTCCGGATCCCGCTCCCCGGTCTCCAGGCGCTACGCCAACCGCGCTTGCCGAGCCTGCCGCTCCCCAAGCTTCTGCGGCGTAACGTTCCGCCAATCCCCGCCGGCAGAGCTCCTCCAGATAAGACGCGGCTGTCATGCCATTCGGCAGCGGGCTGTATTCCGGCAGCGCGTGCTCGCCGAGCCTCAGCACCAGATTGCAGCGCTCGGCGATGCGGACCGTGTTCTCCAGCGCCTGCGGCACGTGGCGGAACAGCCGCCCCATCTCCTCCGGGCTCTTGAGGTAGTTCTGATCGCCATGCATATGCATGCGGTCCGGATCGCTGACGCTTTTGCCGGTGCCGATGCAGATGAGCACATCCTGCACGGCGGCATCCTCCTGCCGCAGGTAGTGGGCGTCATTGGTCGCGACGAGCGGGATGCCGGTCTCTTCCGCCAGCGCCATCATGCCGGCCATTACTTTTTTTTTGCTCCGCCATGCCGTGGTCCTGGATTTCCAGGAAAAAATCCTCGCCGAACGCGCTGCGGTAACGGAGCGCCGCCCTCCTCGCTTCCTCCGGACGGTCGTAGAGCAGATGCTGCGCCACCTCGCCCTGCAGGCAGGAGCTGAGGCAGATCAGCCCTTCCGCATGCCGGGCGAGCGCCTCGTGGTCGATCCGCGGCTTGTAGTGGAACCCTTCCAGATGGCCGATCGAGCACAGCTTCATGAGGTTCCGGTAGCCGGCTTCGTTTTTGGCGAGCAGGATCAGATGGTAGATCGGATTGTCCTTGCGCGTTCCCTTGTCCGCCCTGGAGCCGGCCGTCATGTACATCTCGCAGCCGATGATCGGCTTGATGCCGTGCTTCAGGCAGGACTTGTAGAAGGGAACCGCCCCGTACATGACGCCGTGATCGGTCAGAGCCAGCGAGGTCATGCCGAGCTCCGCCGCGCGCGCCGTCAGGTCGCGGATCCGCGCCGCTCCGTCCAGCAGGCTGTATTCGCTGTGCACATGCAGGTGCACGAAACTCTCGCTTCCGCTCATCGGCTCTCTCCCTCTCCCCATGCGGGGCACACTTGTTCGCTCTTTCCGTCTATCTTATCATAAACAACCCGGCCAAGCCCATAGAATGGAGGAAGGGAGACAAGCGCTCCCTACTATTAGACGAAACAGGTGAGGCGGATGAGCCGAATGAACATGATCTTGACCAAAGCCCTGATCGATTGCTTCATTGCCTTCGGAGTCGTCGTCGGAGGCACGCTGCTCGCGGGCATCGCCTCCGTGCTGGCTTCCTCGCCGCCGTCCCTTATGATGGTCGATACGGCATCGCGCCTGAAAATATGGGCGCTGGTCGCCGCGGTCGGCGGCACGATCGATCCCATGCGGGTCATCGAGAGCAACATATCCCAAGGCCATCTGTCCCCGGTGGCCCAGCAGCTGCTGTTCATCTTCTGCGCTTTCATCGGGGCGCATGCCGGCACGGAGCTGATCCGCATGATCTGCCGGGACGGGGTGTGAGGAGACTCCATGCGCATGCCTCCTTTCGACCGCTTCGCCAGGCTGACCCAAGCGCTCGGCCTCGTCATCTGCGGCATCGTCATCGGCGCCGCCCTCTATCAGGCTCTCTTCCAGGCCCAGTTCGACCGGATCGCCAACCTCAAGAGCGAGCTGGAAGGCCAGCTCAATGAACGGGATAATGAAATCGAGAAGCTGACCAAGTTCAACCAACAGAGTTCCATCATCAAATCGCTTCAGATCCGCTTCGAGGACGGTCCCGTGACGGCATCGCTCGACGAGCCCGCCAAAACGCGGCTGCGGAAAATGCTGCACGACGATCTGAAGGTGCTGGAGGGCCATAGCGTCTTCGACATCGACCGCGAGTCGAGGCTCGCTCGCGAGCTGCTTGCCGGCAAAATTTATAAAGACAAGGACAAGAACCTGCTGCTCGAAATCAAAACGGTGCTCGTCGTTGAAAACAGGCTGCAGGTATGGGTCAGCGTGAGCCAGAAGGGACCGGAAATGAACAGCAGCGCCAAGCAGGACGGATCCCGCTGAAAGCCGCTTCGATAAAGGCCTTCAGGAAAGGATCCCGCTGAAAGCTCCCATTTCGAAAAACTCCACCAGGAGATAAAGGAGTCCGTCGACGGACTCCTCTCCGTGGTCGGAGCGGCAGGCGGGGCAACGCTCGTTGCGGAGCATGATTCCGGAAGCGGACCGGAAGCTTCGAGCATCGGGGCCGCTATGAAATCATTCACGTCTCCATTGTCCGTCCAAGCCCGCAGCTTCGCCTGGCCCCCGCCGCAGCCTGTTCGCGATTGCATCCGCATTCATGGTACAATGGCCAAAAACCGGACTTCGCGTCCGCAAGTTGAAAAAAGGAGCAGCACTCGACCATGAACGATCCCGTCGTATGGCTTCAGTGGATTCTCATCGCAGGCATCGTCCTGACTTCTGCGATGTCCGTCGTCTACAGCTTCAAGTCCCGCCGTTCCTCCGACCCGCGCCAGCGCGCCCTGCACGCCGCCCGCATGAATATCAGCATGGGCAGCATGCTCCTGTTCATCTCGCTGATCCAGATGTTCATGTACAGCGGCTCCACGCTGCGTGTCATCATCGGCTCCCTCTTCATGGTGCTCGGGCTGTTCAACATCTTTGCCGGCCTGCGCAACCGCAGCATGATCCGCGCCTCCATGGAACGCAGCGGCAGCTGAAGCTTGCCGCTTCCGGAACAGCAAAGCCGGCCTGCAATGCCGTGTATACGGCATTGCAGGCCGGCTTTTGTCATTCCCCAAACACGGCGATGAGGATCGAACCCGCTCACGATGCTTGAAGTTGCGCCGCCGGGCCGGGAAACCTGGCATCCCGTACATCGGGGCATCAGCGGGCTCCTCCCCATTTGGAATGAAGCTCAGCCTCCTCTTGAAGACAGACGGCCTCCAAGATGGGGGCTATCATGTACAGCCGCCCTTCGTCCTCGGGAACGGTGATCCGGATCGGCTTCTGCCGGCCCCCGATTGCCAGCGACAGCCGGGGATAGTCGATGGCATGCGCGATTTCCCTCATGCCCCCTCCATGAAACAGCACCTGCCAGGATGATTCGGCGGCGGCAATCCGTTCAACCCCGAGCAGCCTTTGCCGGGTCTCCCCTACTCCTGCCGTCCTCGCGGACAGAAAGGCGGCTTCCGCATCCACGCTCAGTCTCACCGCGCCAGAAGGGCCGGCGACCAGGCAGGCCCGATCGAGCGCTTGGCGAAAAGCAGCCGAGTCCAGGGAAATGCCTTGGACTCCCTCTCCGGATATGTCCTCCTTGATGAACGGCAGGCGGCCTTCCAGCCTCGGGAGCTGAACCTTGGCCCTTCCTGCCGACAGCTGGACCTGGAAAGGAAGGATCGCGAGGGAAAGGGAGGCTCCCTTTTCCATTCCGAGCGCCTTGAGCGAGTCGTGAAGCGGCTTGGCCGGGAGCAGACAGCTCCATCCGGCTCCGCCGCCGCCCCAAGCGCCCATGCGGCAGCTGGCATAACGGACACCGTCCGTCGCCGACAGCTTCCAGGACGATCCACCCGCTTCAATCAGAATGCCGGTCAACGGCAGCCTTGAGCCCGAAGCCGCGGCGGCGAAAAGAACCTGCTTCAGCCTGGAATGGAAGCTGCCGGCATCCAAAACGAAAGCAGGATGGCCGGCGGCATCGGCCAGAACCGGCGGTTCCCCGAATTCGGCAACGGCCAGCCGATGCTCCGACTGCCCGGACTTGATGCGAGCCATGCCGCCCGAAGGTCCTTCAAGCTCAAGCCATTCGCCGTCCGCCTGGCGAATGACGCCAAGGAAATAGCGGGCTGGCAGAGCCAGACATCCGATATGCTCGATTTTCAGCGAGCCGGCATCAACCGGCAATACGGCTTGATGCACGATCCTTCCGGCAGCCGCGCTCACGGCGAGTTCACCTCCGCCCGCGGTCAAATGCAGCTCCCCGGTCCGGAACCCGCCTCCCGCCGGAACAACCTGGTCACATGCTTCCATCAATAGATCCCTCTTGATCATCAGCCGCATCTTCCCGCCACCTGCGCCTTCATCCCATTATTTTCCGCTCTCTTCCTTATCTTCCGCTTCCAGGTTATTAAACTTCTTGTATCCTCAGCTTCTTGTTTTTTCAGCTTCTTGTTTTTTAACTTCTTGTTTTTTAACTTCTTGTTTTTTAAGATTCTTGGTTCTTATTTTCTTCTTCAGCTTCTTCAGCTTCTTCAGCTTCTTCAGCCTCATCGCCCCCTGCAGCGACAGCCGCTTCCAGGAGAACCCGCAGAACCTCCGATCTGGACCGGCCCGTCCGGCGACATCGCCTGTCGATCTCGGCCCACAACGGCTCGCTGAGCGTGAGCGATACCTTGCGCGTCATTCCGATCGCTTTCCTGCCTGCGCCGGAACGATTGCCTCCGCGCGCAAACATCATGGACAGCTGGCCGTCCGGCTCCCGTGGAGCTATTTTCGTGAATTTACGATCCATGGCATGGTCCTCCTTTTTGAATAAAGTTACCATTATCAATATGACTCTATTCATTGTACCATGCGTGCTTATAGTTGTAAATGAAATGGAAAAACGGACAGGGGCGATTCCAACCCGATCTAAAAATCCTCCTGGGCTGTGCGGCAGCAAAACTCTGCTGTCTCGGGGATGCAAAAAAAGCCGCTTTCTCCAAGAGGGCCGGGAAGGCGGCAGCTCATGAAAAAAACGGCCTGTCGTGAAAATGGGACGGCATCAAGACGAGCCCAATCGTCCTGCTGACGGGCCCGGAGCGGAATCCATGATGCCTGACGGCAGATCCATGCCATGCGGATGCAGAAGGCTCGGAAGCCTGTCAATAACCGTCCATCAGCTGCATGGACAGAATCGCCTTGGCCGCCACGCCGGAGGAATCGCTGAGCTGAATTTCCAGCTTGGCCGACTTGCGGCTCATCTCCAGCACCGCAGGCTCCAGATGCAGCTGCGAATCGATGGCGACCGGACGCATGAAGTACGATGTCACGCTCTCGATCATATGGTCGCTCCGCCCGCTCTCCCGGACCATGCGCCGGGAAGCCTGGATCATGAGCGTCGCCAGGACGCCCTCGGATACGGTTCCCGGCGTGCCGGACATCTGCGCCGCGGCTACGCCGGAATACCGGAACGAGCCCTCGTCCTCCCGACGCTCGAAGCCCGCGCCGATGAGCTCGTCGAACGTCTCTCCGGACTCGCCCTGGCGGCCGGTGATCCGCATCGCTTCAAGCACTTCCTGGCGGGTGATGACGCCGAGCAGCTTGCGGTGGCGGTCGACGACGGGCAGCAGGTCGATGCCTTCGGCCGCCATCGTATGAGCGGCCGAGGTGACGGTGATATTGGGGGCAGCCGTGATGGGATGACGGGTCATCAGCCGCTCCAGCGGCGTCTGCGGATCCGATCCGGCCGCATCCTTGGCCGTCATCATCCCCGTGACACGGCCCCGCTCGTCCAGCACCGGAAAGCGGAAGCTGCCCGTAATGCCTGCAAGCCGGTGGAAATCCGCCGCCGTATCCTTCGCGCCAAGCACGTCTGCCGGCCGGCCGAAGCTCATGATATCCTCGATCAGCACGATCTTCTGCTTGATCAGCCGGTCGTACATGGCCCGATTGATCATCGAGGCCACGGTGAAGGTGTCGTGGCGGGAGACGATAATCGGAAGCCCCCGCTCGTCGGCCAGGGCGATGACCTCCTCGCCCGTGCCGAATCCGCCCGTAATGAGCACGCCCGCGCCCTGCTGCAGCGCGGTCCTGTGGGCTTCCTGCCTGTTGCCGACGATGAGCAGGCTGTCTTCGTTGATATAACGGCTCATCGCCTCCAGCTCCATCGCGCCGATGACGAACTTATGCAGCGTCCGCTGCAGGCCTTCGGCGCCTCCGAGCAGCTGTCCCTCCACGATTTCGGCCACGTCGCCGAAGGTGAGCCCTTCAAGCGATCCTCTGCGGGAGCGGTGCACGCGCACGGTTCCGATTCTTTTTTTTGGTCGCGACAAGGCCCGTCTGCTCGGCTTCCTTGATCGCCTTGTAGGCCGTCCCTTCGCTGACTCCATGCTCCTTGGCGATGCCCCGGACCGATATCCGGACTCCCGGCTCCAGCTCCTCGATATGGCGGATCAGCTGTTCGTGCTTCGTCAGTGCTTCCATGGATGGTTTGCCGCCGTTGTCTGAGGCCACCTGCTTCGCCGCCTTTCGCCGATGAAAATCGATATGTTCATTTTAGCAAAAAGCCGCTAAAGTAGAAATGAACGCCTGAACGCGATACCGAAACGGTCCGACAAGGAGAGCCAAGTGTGAATATCGATTCCAGCCTGCTCATGCGCTCAGCTACTCTCTATGTGTTCGTATCCTTTCCTCAGAGCCTCATCTTCACCTGCTTCACCTTCCAGTTTCTCGGCATCCGGACCGAAGGCTTCTGGAAGCGGACTCTTGGATTCGTCGCGGCGTCCTCCCTATATACGGATCTTTTCTTCTTCGAGCTTCCCGCCTGGGCGCATTTCGGCAATACGATCGTTTCCATCGCATTTTTTCTCTGGCTGTTTTTCCGGGAAATGAGTCTGCGGCAGCGCCTGGTGGTGCAAGCGCTGCTGCTCATCTTCATTATCCTGTCGGATATGGTCACAATGGGCGCCGCGGTTCAATTCACCGCCTACGAGAGCGTCCTGAGCGGACCCGTCTGGCTGAAGATCGCCGTCTGCTGGCCTTCCTTCGCCTTGTTCGCGCTGGCGGCGCTGCTGATGGAGCGCCGGAATATCCATCCCGGAACCATGCTGAAGAAGGGCCTTTCAAAAGCGGCAGGGTCGTCGATGTTCTATTTCATCCTGCTCGTCTCCCTGCAGTTCATGCTGCTGGCTCTGCTGTTTCTCGAGCATTATGTCGTCAGCGGCGTCCGGCAGAGCTCTTCGCTCCTTCTCGTTCTGAGCGTCTCGACGATCGCCCCGGTCATCTTCATGGCGCTGCGGCTGATCGCCCAAGCACGCCGCGAAGGGGAAGACAAGGGCGGACAGGCAATCGAAGGCGATCTCGTCCGGATGCTGGCTACGATTCGGGGGCAGCGTCATGATTTCATCAATCATGTCCAGACCATGCATCTCATGCTGAAGCTGGGCAAGCAGGAAGAGCTGAGGGCTTATATGGGAGAGGTGCTGGAGGAGATCGATGCCGTCAACCGGGTCGCCGCCGATCTCGCCGCCTTGCCGTTTCCAGCCGTCGCTGCCCTTCTCAGCGTGAAGGAAGAGGCGGCCAAGAGCCTCGGCATCTCGCTGGACTACGAGATCGCAGATCTGCTTGAGGCAGCCGCGCTGCCTCCGCTCAAAAGCATCGATCTCGTCCGCATTGCGGCGAACCTGCTCGACAACGCCTTCGACGAGGCCGCGGAGTTGCCGGCGGGACAGCGCGAAGTCCGGCTCGAAGCCTTCCTGGACGGGCGCAGCATGACCATCGCCGTCTCSAAGSCGGCGWGCTCCRKGCCGSTCCCGACCGGCCCGATTCATCCGATCTCCCGCCCGCTTATA
>NZ_CBRA020000159.1:0-14870 GCF_000469945.2 Paenibacillus sp. P22
GCGGATTCGATCCGGTTCAGCCCGATAGGAGATTTGCAGCCGCGCGCAGCCGTCCTCCAGCCGCCGCAGGTGCCTCTCCAGCAAATAAGGCTCGCCTCCGTAGGTGCGGAACGTCTCGAACAATCCCATCCGAGGCGCTGTATCGGCAGCCGGCGGAGCAGGCAGGCGCCGCTGCAAGCGCCTTGCCGGAGAGCGTGCTGCCGGTGCCGCCGGCCGTTTGGCCCCGCCTGCAGCCTCTGCTTCTGCAGGCGGCGGGCCTGAAGCTGGAGCATCGGGGAGCCGCATACGATGGTCTCCGCGAAGGAGACGGCGCCCCGGAGCTCGGCTTCCGTCTGGAGGAGGCGGAGGGCGGCGAGTACGAGCTGCGGGCGGACGGCCTGGCCGGCGTTACCGCTTTTCCCGCGTACGCCGCCGCCCTGCAGGGCAATGCGCTGCATCGTCTCGATCCGCAGCAGGCCATGCGGCTGGACGAGCTGCAGCGGCTGCTGGCCGACGCGCCGGAAGGGAAGCTGTCCATTCCGGAAGGACAGCTGGAGGCGCTTGCCGCCGGCGTGCTGCCGGAGCTGGCCAAGCTTGGCAGCGTGAAGCTGGACGCCCGCTTGGAGGAGCGGATGATCCGGCATCCGCTCAAGGCCCGGCTGTATTTGGACCGGGTGCGGGACAAGCTGCTCGCCGCCCTTGAATTTCAGTACGGAGAGATCGTCTTCAATCCGCTGGAGGACTTGCGCCAGAGAGGCGCAGGGGCCATTCTGATCCGCGATCCCGAGCGGGAGGCCGAGATCTTCCGGGTATTGGAGGAGCATAAGCCCGCTTCTACGGACGCAGGCTATTTTCTTTCGGGGGAAGAGGAAGAATACCAATTCCTTTACCGCACCGTGCCCAAGCTGGAGAAGCTGCTGCAGATCTACGCGACGAACGCCGTCCGCATCCGCATGCCGTCGAGCACCGCTCCGCCGCAGGTGCGGGTGGAGGTCGACGAGCGGACCGACTGGCTGGAATTCCGCTTCTCGATGGACGGAGTTCCGGCCGAGGAGGTCCGCCATCTGGTGGAGGCCGTTCAGGAGAGAAAGCCTTACTACAGGCTGCCTTCTGGAGCATTCGTTTCGCTGGAAGGCGGCCGCTTCGCCGAGATGATCCGGATCATCCAGGACACGGGCATGGCAAGCCGGATCGGTCCGGACGGATCGTTCAAGCTGCCGCTGCTTCAGGGGCTGCCTCTGCTTCACCATGCTTCCGGCGAGGATGCGGGCATGCGGTTCGGTCCCGCCTTGCTTAAGCTGGCGGAAGATCTGCGCCATCCGGAGCGATTGGAATTCCAGCTGCCGGAATCGCTGGACAACGTGCTGCGCGACTATCAGAAGACCGGCTTCCGCTGGTTCAAGACGCTGGCCCACTACGGCCTTGGAGGCATTCTGGCAGACGACATGGGCTTGGGAAAAACGCTGCAGGCAATCTCCTTCCTCGTCTCCGTGCTGCCCGAGATCCGGGAGAGCGGGCGGCCGGCACTTGTCGTCTGCCCGTCCTCGCTGCTGTACAACTGGAGCTCGGAGCTGGAGCGCTTCGCTCCCGGCATGCGCGCCGTCATCGCCGACGGCTCCAGGAAGGAGCGGTCCGCCAAGCTGTCCCGGCTGGATGGCGTCGACGTCGTCATCGCCTCCTATCCGCTGGTGAGGCTGGATTCGGCCGATTACGACGCGCTTGCGTTCCATACGCTCATCCTGGACGAGGCGCAGATGATCAAGAACGATGTCACGAGCACGGCGCGGGCGGTCAAGCGTCTGAATGCGCGCCATCGGTTCGCGCTGTCCGGCACTCCGCTGGAGAACCGCTTGACGGAGCTGTGGTCGATCTGCGAGGCCGTGCTGCCGGGCCTGTTCGGCAGCCGCCGCGAGTTCCAGGAGCTGCGCAGCGAGGAGGTGGCGCGCATGATCCGGCCGTTCCTGCTCCGCAGGCTCAAGCGCGACGTGCTGAGCGAGCTGCCGGACAAGATCGAGACGATGCTGAAGACCGACCTGCTGCCGGAGCAGAAGAGGCTGTACGCCAGCTACCTGGTGAAGCTGCGGGCGGAGGCTCTGAAGCATATGGCCGAAGGCATTTTCGAGCTGAAGAAGATTCGCATTCTGGCGGGATTGACCCGCCTGAGGCAGATTTGCAACCACCCGGCCGTGTTCGTGGAGGACTATGCCGGCGGCTCGGCCAAGTTCGATCAGCTGATGGATCTCATCCGGGATTGCCGGCTGAGCGGACGCAGGCCGCTCGTCTTCTCGCAGTACACCGGCATGCTGGAGATGATTCGGCGGCGACTGACGGAGCAGGGCGTGTCCGCGTTCCTGCTCGAGGGCAGCACGCCGGCTCGCGAGAGAGTGGAGATCTGCCGCCGCTTCAATGCCGGCGAACGCGACGTCTGCCTGCTCTCGCTCAAGGCCGGCGGCACCGGCCTCAACTTGACCGGCGCCGACACGGTCATCCTGTACGACCTATGGTGGAACCCGGCATCCGAGCAGCAGGCGATGGACCGGGCGCACCGGATCGGTCAGGACAAGACGGTGCAGGTGTTCCGGCTCGTCGCCCGCGGCACGATCGAGGAGCGCATGCACGACATGCAGCAGCGCAAGCGCCGCCTCGCGGAGGAAGTCATCCAAGGAACGGCGGAGGCCGATATGCCGCTGCTCAATCAGGACGACATCCGGGAGCTGCTGGCGCTGCCGGGGGCAACTTCTTAGCAGGGCGTGTGGGGAGGATAGAGCCGAAATCCGATGTTCCCCCGCTGCAAAGCTGCCAACGATTACGATTTCCCATAAGGAGGCAAAAAGATGTCTTTAGAAAGCCTGCATGCAACAATCACGGATCGGCTGGGCCGCTTGGAGCGGCCGGTCAATCGGCCCCTTCTGATCGGCGTAGACGGCTGCGGGGGATCGGGCAAAAGCACGCTGGCCGAAGCCTTGAAGGCGAGCTGTCCTTCTCCGGTGACGATTGTGCATCTGGACGATTTTTATGTCCCGCCAGCGGAGCTGGACCGCAGCCGGCCTGAGTCGCTGCCCGTCGGAGCGGATTTCGACTGGCGGAGATTGAAGCGCGAGGTGCTGGACAGCGTCCTTGGAGGAGCGGACGGCAAGTATCAGAGGTACGACTGGGGGACGGAGCGCCTGTCCGACTGGCATGAGGTTCCGGCCTGCGGCACGCTCATCGTCGAGGGCGTGACGTCGACCCGCCTGGAGCTCGCGCCGCTCTACGACCTGACGATCTGGGTGGACTGTCCCCGGGAGGAGCGCCTGCGCAGAGGCCTGGATCGCGACGGGGAGGAAGCCCGTGGACGCTGGGCGGCATGGATGGCGGCAGAGGACAGGTATGCCCAATCCCACAAGCCGATGGAGCGGGCCGATCTCGTCGTCGAGGGCGTCTGATCCGGAGCCGGACGTTGGGAACGGCGCTGATCGGGTAAGAATAGAAGCAGAAGCGTTCCGGCATCGGAACGCGGCTGCTTCTATTTCCATTTGAGAGCAGGAGCAGATCCATACCGACAGGAGGCTGGCAGATGAAGCGAGCATGGTGGAAGGAAAGCGTCGTCTATCAGATTTATCCCCGCAGCTTCCAGGACAGCAACGGAGACGGCATCGGCGACATCCCGGGAATCGTTTCCCGGCTGGATTATTTGCAGGAGCTCGGCGTGGATGTCGTCTGGCTCTGTCCCGTCTATGACTCCCCCAATGACGACAACGGCTACGATATTCGCGACTATCGGCGCATCATGGACGAATTCGGCACGCTCGAGGACTGGGAAAGGCTGCTGGAGGATCTCCATGCCCGCGGCATGAAGCTGATCATGGACCTCGTCGTGAACCACAGCTCGGACGAGCATGCCTGGTTCTCGGAATCCCGCAAGTCCCGGGACGGCGAGCATCGCGATTACTATATTTGGCGGGACGGCAAGGGCGGAGCGGAGCCGAACAACTGGTCGAGCTTCTTCAGCGGCTCCGCATGGAAATACGATGGGGAGACGGATCAGTATTATCTGCATCTGTTCTCCTCCAAGCAGCCCGATCTCAACTGGGAGAACGGGAAGGTCCGCCGCGAGGTGTACAATATGATGGCCTGGTGGCTGGACAAAGGCATCGACGGCTTCCGTATGGACGTCATCAACCTGATCTCCAAGGTTCCCGGACTGCCGGACGCCCCCGGAGAAGGACGGTACCGTTCCGGCGCCGATTATTTCATGAACGGCCCGAGGGTGCATGAGTATTTGCAGGAGATGAACCGCGAGGTGCTGTCCCGCTACGACATCATGACCGTGGGGGAGACGCCGGGCGTGACGCCGGAGCAGGCGGCTCTGTACGTCGGCGAGGACCGCGGAGAGCTGAACATGGTGTTTCAGTTCGAGCATATGGACATCGATTCCGGACCTGGCGGCAAATGGGACGTGCAGCCTTGGAGGCTGACGGATTTCAAGCGCGTCATGGGCAAATGGCAGCGGGAGCTGCAGGACAGGGGCTGGAACAGCCTGTACCTGAACAATCACGACCAGCCGCGGATGGTGTCCCGCTTCGGCGATGACAAGAACTTCCGCAAGCAGTCCGCCAAAATGCTCGGCACGCTGCTGCACACGCTGCAGGGAACGCCCTACATCTATCAGGGCGAGGAGCTCGGCATGACCAACGTCCGGTTCGGCTCCATCGAGGACTACCGGGATATCGAGACGCTGAACATGTACAAGGAAGCGACCGGGGCCGGACGTCCCGCGGAGGCTGTCATGGCTTCCGTCTACAGCAAAGGAAGGGACAATGCCCGCACGCCTATGCAGTGGGACGGATCCGCTCACGGAGGCTTCACGACCGGCACGCCATGGATCGCGTCCAACCCCAATTACACGGAGATCAATGCGGAGGACGCCCGGAGAGATCCGGATTCCATCTTCCACTACTATCGCCGGCTCATCGCGCTCCGCAAGCAGCATGACGTCATCGTCTACGGCAGGTACGAGGCGCTGCTCGAGGAGGACGAGCGGATCTATGCGTATACGCGCATGCTGGATGGAGAGCGCCTGCTTGTCGTGCTGAACTTCTTTGGAGAGGAAGCCGACTGCAGCTTGCCGGAGAAGATACGATTCGAGAGCGCCGAGCCGCTCATCGGCAATTACGGGAATGGAGCGGATAGAGATTGGCGCAGCCTGAAGCTTCGGCCTTATGAGGCGCTCGTCCTGCGCTTGCAGGGCTGACGGCGGCGTCAGAGCCAAGGAGGGCGTTCCGATGGACGGGGAGGGCGAACCTTCTTATCTTTCCGCCGTCTTTTCCGCTTGACTTGGAGTTCACTCCAAGGAGTATAGTCGAGCTATCCCTTTTAAGGAGTGTGCCGACGCATGGACTATGTGAAACTTGGAAACACCGGCTTGGATGTATCCCGCATTTGCCTTGGCTGCATGGGCTTTGGCGATGCCGACCGCTGGATTCATAAGTGGGTGCTCGATGAGGAGAGCAGCCGTCACATCATCAAGAATGCCTTGGAGCTGGGCATTAATTTCTTTGATACGGCCAACGTATACTCGGGCGGAACCAGCGAAGAGATCGTCGGACGCGCTCTCAAGGACTTCGCGAATCGGGATGAGATCGTCATCGCGACGAAGGTGCATGGCCGCATGCATGAGGGCGCCAATGGGGCCGGACTTTCCCGCAAGGCGATCATGAGCGAGATCGACAAAAGCCTGAAGCGTCTTGGAACCGATTACGTGGACCTGTACCAGATTCACCGCTGGGATTACCAGACGCCGATCGAAGAGACGATGGAAGCCCTGCACGATGTCGTGAAGGCCGGCAAAGCCCGATACATAGGGGCCTCCGCCATGTATGCTTGGCAATTCTTGAAGGCGCTTCATACAGCAGAGACTCACGGATGGACCCGGTTCGTATCGATGCAGAATCATTTGAACCTCATTTATCGCGAAGAAGAGCGGGAGATGCTTCCTCTCTGCAGGGAGGAGAAAATCGGCGTGATTCCGTACAGTCCGCTGGCAGGCGGAAGGCTGACGAGAGATGCGGGGGAAACGACTCTTCGTTCCGAAACCGATCAGATCGCCAGACAAAAATACGACGCCACCGCAGATGCCGACCGCTCGGTCATCGATCAAGTCGCTTCCATAGCGGAAAAGCGCGGCGTCTCCCGCGTCCAGATCGCGCTGGCCTGGCTGCTGCAGAAGCAGCCCGTCACCGCTCCTATTGTCGGTGCTACCAAACTATCGCATCTCCAGGAGGCGGCGGCCGCTCTCTCGGTTTCCTTGACGCCGGAAGAAATCGCGTCGCTGGAAGAGCCGTATGTCCCTCACCGGGTCGTCGGAGCCCAATAAAATCGCTTGAGCGCTGGGGTCGGCGACCGGCGTCAATCTGGCTGCGGTCAAGGAAGCCCGCATCGGATAATGGAATGCGGGAACGTACTAAGCCGATGATCTCTGCTTCACGAGCTCGGCATCTGATTCGGCTCCCGCCTTTTAGTTCTCTATTTTCGCTATAAAAAAAGCAAGGCCGTCGGCTGGGTTTCCAGTCCGTCGGCCTTTTTTGTGGAGTCGAATGCATGCGTCGGCAAATAGAGAAAACCTGGAGCAACGCTCCTTTTCGTCAAACCAGGACGCAGGAACGCATCAGGCACCGCTGCCGCCGGCACCTCCGCATTCAGCAGCTGCAGGAACTCTGCCGTGCTGCTGAACAGGCCGTCCGGCTCCGCATCGTACTGAGCGCTTTGGAAGGTGGAGAGCCAGCGGACGCCGAAGGTGCGGACGCCCGCGGCTTTGCCGGCCAGAATATCCGCGTTGCTGTCGCCGATGAAGACCGTTTCCGCCGGGGAGGCTCCGAGCTTGCCCAGCGCCAGCAGAATTCCTTCCGGATCCGGCTTCGGCTTGTCCACATCGTCTCCCGTTACGGAAATGGCGAAGCAGTCTGCTATGTTCAGGGCTTCGACTGAAATATCGTAGGCTCTCCGGCTCTTGCCCGTAATGACGCCCATCGCAATTCCTTTGCCGCGGAGAATGTCCAGCAGAGCGGCGACATCGGAGTCTCCCGTCATCGTCCCGTCCCGGTGGCCGTTTTCATAGACGGCATAATAACGCCGAATCGCTTCCTCCGCGGAATGTCCGGCCGGAATATTTCTCCGGATGATATCGTCCTCCGTCGGTCCGAACATGGCCACGATATCTTCATTCGTCAGATCCTGATCCCCGAATTGCTTGAATACCGCTTTGAAGGCGCTGAACGAAAGCGGCAGCGTGTCGGCGAGCGTGCCGTCAAAATCGAATAGCACCAGCTTGATTGTCTTCGTCATTGGGGCCACATCCTTTTTTAGCGCTGCTCCTCCTGAACGGTCTGCTTCACGATCAGCTGCACGAGCTCATGGTCATCCAGGGCGTGGGGGGGCCTGATCGGGCTCCGCCCAGATCCGCGCGGTGCATTCATGCACGCCGTTGAAGGGCAGGCGCTGCTGAACCTCGGCCTTGTAAAAAGCCTGATAGGCTACGAGCGGATATTTTCCATGGGGATCGAACAGTGGATTGGCTTCGTGGCTGACCCGGATCAGTCCCAGCAGGGATGGGCGGCCGCAGCGCACGCATCCCTCCTCCATGCACTCCCGAAGCAAGGCCTCCTCCGGCGATTCCCCCTCCTCCACATGGCCGCCGGGAAGGTTCCAGCCTCTGCCGCTTACCTTCACGAGGAGAATATGGCCGTTGTCCGTGCACACTCCATGGACGCTGGTCACGATCTGTCCGGCATCCGGCACGGCCCCCGGCAGCCACGTCAGCCTGACCAGATGGCCTCCCCAGTCGGCTTCGATTGTTGACGTTCCCATCTTCATGCTCCGCCTCGCTTTCTCTGCTGCGATGAACGCCTGCCTGCCGTATCGTCCGGAAACGACGCTCTCGCTCTCGTACCCGTCGGTCCCAAGACGAGTCAAGCGGCTTCCAGGTTTCACCGGGATGATGAACCTTCCTCGATTTTTCGATGCTCAAGACTTCCTTCCAATGTCCTTATTCACCTTATGGAGAAAAAATTCTCCAGAAAAAATCAAAAATTCTGGATAATAATGCTTCTCAAAGCGGAGCTCTGTTGCTATACTCTAAGCAAGATTTACCAATTCCACATTTTCCTCAACTTGGTTGCGAACGGCATGGTTCTCTATTCTCCCGTTTTCTTCGTACTTGTCCTGCAAGTCTATGAAATCAAGAGAGGGTGGCTCATGGTATGGTGAAGCAAACAGAAGGCAAGGAAAAGGCGGTCAGGCATCACACGGCGGCTCAGGAATCCCTGCGTCGTCCGTCATCCGCAGCGCTGCGCAAGGCCGCGACGGCGGGAACTCTTGGAGCGCTGCTCCTGCTGAGCGCGGCCTGCGGCAACAACGGCAACAACAGCGCGGGCAACGACGGAGCCGCATCGCCCGCTCCGACGGCCGGAGCGAGCACCGCTCCGAGCGGCAGCCCGGCCCCCGCCAAGGACGTGAAGCTGGAGTTCTGGACGATCTCCCTCCAGCCGAAGTTCAACGACTTTTTCAACAAGCTGATCGACGAGTACGAGCAGGGACACCCCGGCGTCACCATCGATTGGAAGGACTATCCGTATGACGCCATCCAGGCCAAGCTGCTGGCCACCGCAGGCGGCAAGAATTCACCCGACGTCGTCAACCTCAACACGGAATTCGCCAGCCAGCTTGCCTCCAAGGGCGCTCTTGCCGACCTCAATCCGCTCATCGGCGACGAGGTGAAGACCAGCTTCTTCGACGGTATTTACAACTCCACCGTATTCGACGGCAAAGCCTATGCTCTGCCATGGTATACCGGTACTCAAGTCCTCTACATGAACACCAGCCTGGTCAAGAAAGCCGGGCTCGATCCCGCCAATCCTCCCAAAACCAAGGAGGAGCTCTATGAGTGGTCCAGGCAGATCAAGGCCAAGACGGGCGCTTCGGGGTACGCGACCCAGTTCGGAGCCAACATTCTGCCGAGCGAGGGCGTTCCGATCCTGGACGAGGCGCGCACCGGCGCAGCCTTCAATACCGATGCGGGCGCCGCAGTCGTGCAGCAGCTGAAAACTCTCGTGGACGAGGGCGTCATCGTCAAGGACGACGCCAAGTTCGACAAGCAGATCCAGTATTACTCCAGCGAGCAGGTGGCCTTCGAGCTGTCCGGTCCATCCTTCATCAACTTCCTCAAGACATCCGCACCGGATGTGTACAAAAACACGATCGCGGTACCGCTGCCAACGGGCAAGGCGGATCTGCGCTATTCCAACTCCATGAATCTTGTCGTGCCGAAAGGCTCCAAGGATCCGCAGGCAGCAGCCGACTTCGCCGCCTTCGTTACGAACGCGGACAATCAGACCGCCTTCTCCAAGGATTCCAACACGCTGCCGGCGACCAAGAAATCGATCGAGGATCCGTTCTTCTCGGAATCCGACAAT
This sequence comes from Paenibacillus sp. P22, assembly GCF_000469945.2. Classification (NCBI taxonomy): domain Bacteria; kingdom Bacillati; phylum Bacillota; class Bacilli; order Caryophanales; family Paenibacillaceae; genus Paenibacillus; species Paenibacillus sp. P22. Next base: position 9,429 of record NZ_CBRA020000159.1, read on the forward strand.
ACGCTGGAATCCCAGGCCAAGATCGCTTCGGCTCAAAGCCTTGACAAGGCTCAGGAGTATTACCTGGGCATACCGGCAGCGGGCGACATCAATACCGCCGTCTCCAAGGAGCTGCAGAACATCATCCTGAACGGCGGCGACGTCAAAAAGGGGCTTGAAGCGGCAGCGGCCAAGGTGAACGAGGCTATCAAAGCCCCAACCAAATAACCGAACACATTTAGGACGGTGAACTGGCATGCGCAGAAGAACCCTCGCTTCCGATGCGCTTCCGGCCTGGAGCTTCATGGCTCCGGGCCTTCTCGTTATCGGAGTCTTCGTTTTGTTTCCCATCCTGTACAGCATCCCTCTCGCGCTGACCAACTACTCGGTGCTCGGCGAGACGGATTTCGTCGGCCTGGACAACTTCGTCAAGGCGTTCAAGGACGACAGCTTCATCGCTTCCCTGCGGAATTCAATGACGTACGTCATCGTCGTTCCGGTGCTGCAGCTGCTGTCGATCCTGATGGCGATCCTCGTCAACAGCCGCATTCCGGGCATCAAGGCGTTCCGGGCGGCCTACTACATTCCGGTCGTCACGTCGATGGTCGCGGTGGCGCTCATGTGGAACTGGCTGCTCAGCCAGAACGGCCTCGTCAACTACATCCTGCTTGAGCTCGGCATCATCCACGAGAAGATCGGCTGGCTCTCGACCAGCTCGACCGCTCTCTATGTGCTCATGTTCATCACCTTGTGGAAAGGGCTCGGCTATTACATGATGCTGTATTTGGCGGGCCTCCAGGCCATTCCCGCCGATCTGTACGAGGCCGCGATCGTGGACGGAGCCTCGGCGGCGCAGCGGGTGAGGCATATTACGATTCCATTGCTGCGTCCGTACGTCTTCTTCTGCAGCCTCATTTCCCTCATGGGCGCGATCCGCGTCTTCGACGAGATGTTCGTGCTGACGAACGGAGGACCCGGCAACGCGACGCTGACCTCCAGCCTCTATATTTACCAGGAGGGCATCACCAAGCTGAATTACGGCTATGCTTCGGCGCTCGGGCTGATCGTCAGCGTCATCGTCGGCGTCGTCAGCATCGTCGTATTCCGGGTCAATCAGAAAGGCGGGGTGAATCCATATTGATGAATCAACCGAGTATGGACCGCTCCGTCCAAAGCCTTGAACGAGAGAGCCGGCGAAGCAGGCGGCTGCGCCGGATTGTGACGCTGTCGGTCGGATATGTCCTGCTGCTGCTTCTGGCCTTGTTCATGATGGGGCCGTTTCTCTGGCTGCTCAGCGTGTCTCTCATGCCGGGGAAAAACGTATTCGCCTTCCCGCCGCCGATCTTCCCGACCTTCGTCAAGCTGACCAACTACACGGAGGTTTGGGGGTTCATCAACTTTCCCAAATACATCGGCAATACGCTGATCATCACTGCGCTCGGCCTCGCTCTCAACCTGGCGCTGTCCCTTACGACCGCTTACCCGCTGGCCAAAATGCGCTTCAAAGGCCGCTCGCTCGTCTTCGCCATCCTCGTCTCGACGATGATCATCCCGTCGTCGACGGCGCTCGTCGTCCACTACTTGACAATCGGCTGGTTCGGCCTCATCGGATCCTATATCGGCGTCGTGCTTCCGTCGGCCGTATCCGTGTTCAACATCTTCCTGATGCGGCAGACGTTCATGGGCGTGCCCGACGACATCCGCGACTCGGGCAAGATCGACGGCGCCTCCGAGGTCCGGATCTTCCTGCGGCTCATGGTGCCGATGGTGAAGCCGGGCATCGCCGTCATCCTGCTGCTGGAATTCATGGCGTACTGGAACAACTTCCTGTGGCCGATCGTCGTGCTCGACGATCCCGGCAAGTATCCGCTTGCGGCGGCGCTGACCTATCTGAACGGCCAGTTCGCCTACAACTTCGGCTGGATCGCGGCCGGCACGATCCTGTCGGTGCTGCCGATCATCCTCGTGTTCCTGTTTACGCAGCGGTACTACATGGAAGGGATTTCGGGAGCGGTGAAAGGATAGGAGACGCATGGACGAGGCCGCTCTCCCCTGATCGGAGAGCGCCAAGGGAGGGACGAGGCCGGCAGCGCCGGGCCGAAGCCGCCATGCGGGAAGAAAGGAGCTGACGACGTTATGCATCCGACATCGGGCCCGAAGGCGAAGGTCGTATACCTGCCGCTGGACGAGCGCCCCTGCAACTATGATTTTCCTTGGCTGCTGTCGCGCGGGAGCGACCTGGAGCTTGTGCGTCCGCCGCTGGAGTGGATGGGCGACAAGAAGAAGCCGGGCCGCATCTCCGAGCTCGGCGATTGGCTGGAGCGGGAGGCGGCAGACGCCGAAGCGGCGATCGTGTCCATCGACACGCTTCTCTACGGCGGCATCGTTCCTTCCCGGCTGCACCGGCTGGGCGAGCATGAGGCCGCCGCTCCGCTGGAGAGGCTGCGCCGCATCCGCCGAAGCAATCCTTCGCTCAAGCTGTACGCCTTCCACCTCCTGATGAGATGTCCCCGCTATTCCAGCTCCGACGAGGAGCCGGATTATTACGGGGAGTGGGGACGGGAGCTGTTCCTGCTCGGCTATTACGGACACCGGGAAAGGCTGGGTGAAGCCTCGGCGGAGGAGCTGGCCGAGCTGGAGGCGATCCGGGCCCGGCTGCCGGGAGACATCCGCGACGACTACCTGCAGCGGCGGGCTGTCAACGCGGCCGCCAACCGGGCCTCGCTGGAGCTTGCGGCGGACGGCACGCTCGATTTCCTCGCGCTGCCCCAGGACGACGCCGCCCCTTACGGCTGGACGGCTCTCGACCAGCAGGCGGTGCGGGAGCGGATCCGGGAGCTGGGAGCCGAGCTGCGGACGCTCATGTATCCGGGAGCGGACGAGGCGGGCTGCACGCTGCTCGCCCGGCTCGTCAACGCCAGGCACGGTGCGGTTCCGCTCGTCTACCCGAGATATTCCAGCACGCGGGGTCCGTTCGTGACGCCGCTGTATGAAGACCGTCTGCTCGGCGAGAGCCTCAAGCTCCATATCCTTGCGGCGGGCGGCCTGCTCGCGGAGAGCGCCTCCGATGGGGATCTCGTGCTGCTCGTGAATTCGCCGGGAGACAGGATGGGGGAGGCCAACGGACAGCTGAATCCGGATGCGGGTTATGACGTGCAGCGCAGCATAGCGGAGCTCGTGGAGTACGGCAGCTATGCGGCCGGCCGGCTGCGCAAGCCTGTGGCGGTCGCCGACGTCGCTTATGCCAACGGTGGCGACTTGCAGCTGCTGCGCCTGCTCGGCAGGAAAGGCATGCTGCCCCGCCTGGCCGGCATCGCCGGCTGGAACACGAGCGCGAACTCCATCGGCACCGTGCTCGCGCAGCTGATGGTATATGCCCGGTTCGGCTGCACGGGCAGCCACGCGGACTTCCTCGGGCTGCGCATCGCGGAGGACTACGGCTACTGCTCCGGCATTCGCCGCCGGCTGGCCGACGGACCGATCAAGGAGCTCGGCATGGACTATTTCGCGGTGGACGGGCAGCGAGGCCGGGCTGCAGCCATGGTCCGCGAGGAGCTGGAGCGGTTCCTGGAACGGGAGCTGGCGGGAAGCGGGCTTTCCGTGAAGGTCGGAGATTGCCGCATGCCATGGAGCCGGATGTTCGAAGTCGGGCTGTCGGTCCATGCCGAGATGGCTGCGCCGTCGGCGATATCGATGGAAGGTTCGCGGTATGTGCAATAGACGAAGACGGAGGGTCGGCGAGCGGGAGCGATCCATGGAGCAGGCGGCGGCATCCGCCGACAACAACGAGGCAAGGGGATGACGGCATGACGACTTTGTGGGGGGAAGGTGAAGGGCGGGCTGATCGTCTCCTGCCAGGCGCTGGAGGGAGAGCCGCTGCACGGAGCGGGCATGATGGCGAGGATGGCGCTTGCGGCGGAGCAGGGAGGAGCCGCCGCTATCCGGGCCAATTCGGGCGCCGATGTGGCGGAGATCAAGAGCGGGGTCGCCCTCCCCGTCATCGGCATCGTCAAGCGCGATTATTCCGGCTCTCCGGTCTACATCACGCCGACGATAAAAGAAGTGGATGAGCTGGCGGATGCAGGGGCGGATATGATTGCATTCGACGCGACGCTCAGGCAGCGGCCGGGCGGCGCCACGGTGGAGCAGCTCATCCGCCATATGCACGGCAGGGGTATCCCGGCGATGGCGGATATCTCCACGCTGGAAGAAGCGCTTGAAGCCGAGCGGGCCGGAGCCGACTGCGTCTCGACGACGCTTGCCGGTTATACGCCTTATTCCAGAAGCCTCGACGGTCCGGACTTCGAGCTGGTGGAGAAGGCGGCTGCCAGCCTGCGGATTCCGGTGTTCGCCGAAGGGCGGATCAGCGATCCGGACCAGGTGGAGAAGCTGCTCGGCCTGGGAGCCTGCGCCGTCGTCGTCGGGTCGGCGATTACCCGTCCCCAATTGATTACAGAGCGGTTCGCCGCAGCCGCCAGAAGGAGTGTCCGATAGAGATGGATCTGCGATTGAAGGTTGGTTCCTATTATCCCTCCTTGACGAAGTCGGAGCAGAAGGTCGCCGATTACGTGCTGAACGCTTCGGAGGATATCATCTACCGCTCCGTGACGGAGCTCGCGGAGCTGTCCGCCGTCGGGGAAACGACGGTCATGCGGTTCTGCAGAGCGATCGGCTTCAAGGGCTACCAGGATTTCAAGCTTGCGCTCGCCCAGGATTACAGCCCGCGCAGGCAGCAGGAGAGCGGCGGGCATTCCGATGCCGCGCCGGATGATTATGCGGAGCTCGTCTACAGGGAAACCTCCTCGATTCTGGCCGATACGATGAGCCTGCTCGACCGCGCCAGGCTGGAGGAAGCGGTAGCCCGCATGGATGCGGCCGGCTACGTCCAGTTCTTCGGAGTCGGGGCGTCGGGCATTACCGCGCTGGACGCCAAAAACCGGCTGCTGCGCATCGGCAGGCGCGCCGAGGCGGTGGCGGACGCCCATTTTCAAGCGATGATGGCTGTCACGATGGGGCCTGGGGACGTCGCATTCGGAATCAGCCTCAGCGGCAGCACCCTCGACACCGTCGACATGCTGACCAAAGCCCGGCAGCAGGGAGCCTATGTCATCGCCATGACCAATTACGCCAAGTCGCCCATCACGGCGGCGGCCGATCTCGTGCTGCTCACGGCGGGCAAGGAATCTCCGCTCGAGGGCGGCTCCATCGGAGCCAAAATCTCGCAGCTTCTGCTGATCGATATGATCTGCGAGGGACTCGCCAGGCTGGATCTGGCCCGGACTCGCGAGATGAAGGAACGGACGGCCAAGGCGGTCATCGAACGGATTTATTGACCTTGGACGGTCAAGGCGGTCATGGAACGGATTTATTGACCTTGGACGGCCAAGGCGGTCATCGAACTGCTTATTTAGGAGCAATCACAATGGGTAATTGGATCGGAAAGTAGCCATCATCACCGGCGGA
>NZ_CBRA020000160.1:0-20895 GCF_000469945.2 Paenibacillus sp. P22
AGCACGAAGCTGGCGGCCGAGTCCATGCCGCTAGTCGGCAGCAGATCCAGCTTGACCGAGAACAGCCAGACGAGCCAGGCAGCCAGCCAGTACGGAGGCATCGCGGTCAGCAGGAAGGCTGCGCCTCGGGTAGCCCTGTCCGGCCAGGCGTCCTCGCGCAGGGCGCAGTAGACGCCGAGCGCGACAGACAGCAGGATGATCGCAGCCGCCGAAACCGCCGTCAGCTGCAGCGTATGCATGAAGGCAGGGCCAAGCAGGCTCCAGACCGGCTTGCCGGTCACATAAGAGAGGCCGAAATCCAGCTGCACGCTGGAGGCCAGCCAGGAAGCGTATTGCCGCAATAGCGGCCGGTCCAGGCCGAGCTCCGCTTTTTTCTGGGCTATCAGCTCCGACGTCACTTGCGGCACGCCCTGCGCGTGAAGGACCGCCTCTGCGGGATCGACCGGAGCGAGCTGTTGCAGCAGGAACGCCAGGAACGAGATGACAAGAAGCAGCGGGACTGCTGTCAGCAGCCTGCGTGCCGCATATCGGATCATGCGTGCCTCCTCCTTCTACTTGAAGTGCATAAGCTCGAACGGAAGCTCGAATTGCGTCTGCTTGAACGCAACGCCCTCCAGGTCGTTCGGGGCGAGCACCGCCATGCTGCCATGCGTAATCGGAATGAATACGGCCTCGTCATGCACCGTTGTCAGAATCTCCTTGTACAGGGCCTTGCGCTTCTCCTCATCCCTGGTGCCGGTTACCTTTCCGATCTTGGCGTACAACTCCTCCACCCCTTCGATGCCGCCGGTCGTACGGGCGTAAGAGGACTCCGCCGTAAAGGCGGAAACCGTGCTCTGTGGATCGTAGGCAAGCCCCCAGGTCTGGTTGAACAGCAGGTCATAATCGCCTGAGGCCCGGCGTGCCGCGACAGAGGAGGACTGCTCGCCGATCAGCTCCAGCTTCATGCCGATCGTTTTGGCGGCGCTCTGAATCAGCTCGGCTTCCGTTTTTTGCGAGGAGGAGGCGGCATCGTAATAGAGCTTGAGCGCGAGCTGCCTGCCATTCTTCACACGCGTCTCGCCTCCGTTCTCCAGCTTCCAGCCGGCGTCCTCCAGCAGCTCGGCCGCATGCTTCAGATCGTAGCCGCGCTTGGCCAGCGGGATGTCGGCATATTCCACATTGCCCGAGAACAGGCTGTCTGCCGGCGATTCGGCCCCATGAAGAATCTGTCCGGCGATCGTCTCGCGATCGACGGCATGCCATAAGGCTAGGCGCACCGCTCTTTCATGCACCGGACCTGTGCTGCTGCTGTTGGCGGCAATCATCTTCGTGTTCATCGGCTTGCTGCGAAGCAGCTGGTACCGTCCGCTGTCCACAAGGCTCTGCATCGCCTCGACGTCCACGCCGTCCGCGCCGCGGTCGTCGGTGAAGATGAAGTTCACTTCTCCTTTTTGCAGCGCCAGCAGCGTCGTTTCTCCCGATGGCAGCACTTTCGCGGTAATCCGCTTGACCTGCGGCGCGCCGCCCCAATAGGACTCGTTGGCCTCGAACACGGCATACTGCTCCGGCTTCTGGTCGGCAAGACGATACGGGCCGGTGCCGTCGTAGCCGGCGACGCCGTCCTTGGTCTGCCCGTTGATGAAGTCTTTCGGCGAGAGGAACACATACGGACGGGTCATCGACAGCTCCAGCAGCGTTGGATAATAGGGCTCGTCGAGCAGGAGCTGAACCGTATACTCATCCGTTGCGCGGACTTCCTTGATCTTGGTCGACAGCTTGATCCAGGCATGGCGTTCGGCATTGGCCTGCACGGCGTCGATGTTCACTTTCACCGCTTCCGCGTTGAACGGAGATCCGTCATGGAACGTCACGCCATGCCGCAGATGGAACGTATAGCTCATGCCGTCCTCGGAGATGTCCCAGGATTCCGCGAGCAGCGGCTTGATGCCGTCTTCGGTCTTTTCGACGAGAGATTCGTAGATCATGCCCTGCGCAGGCATCGAGCCGGAATACAGATGAGGATTCATGTCGTTGATGTCCTTGGAAGAAGCATAGATGATTTCCCGTGCTTGGCCTTGCTTCGCCGCTTCAGCAGCAGGCTCGTTCCCGCTGTCGGAGCAGCCGGAGGAGAAAATCAGGAATAGGATGAAGATGGCGGATAGGGCGTTTCTCGAATGCTTCAATGGATTTCTTCCTCCTGGATGGGCGCCGAAGCGCCTGAAATTGGATCAAAGAATAAGCGCGACCTGTCCGGCAGGCCGCGGACGATCAGCTCCAGCTCGGCTTCATGGCCGCCCGGATAAAACGCCTCCGAGAGAGCTTGGGCAGCAAGCTGCGCTCTCGCCTGGGCGAGCCGGCTCTCGTACAGGCCGAGCAGCCGATCGATCGTCGGAGTCGGAACGCCGAGCCGCCGGGCGATGCCCTGCAGGATGGCCGTCCGGTAGTAATCCTCCTTGGGCATGCGCGGCACCTCCCATCGGCCCTCGTCGTTCACGGCCAGGCTGCGGATGGGAACCGCCGAAAAATCGAAATAGCGTCCTTGCCCATCCGGCTCGGAGAAGGGATCGATCAGCAGCGAGGCATAACGAATGTACAGCAAATACTGCTGATGCACGGCATCCAGCTCCGGAAAGCGCTCCAGCTCTTCGCTCGAGAGGCTTTGCGGACGTACCGGGTAACACTCCTCCGTCATGAACCGGAGCAGGTTGATCGGCCGCAGTCCTATCGCTTGAACGATGGCGCTGATCTCCAGCCAGCAGGAGCGCATGTCGCGGATCAGGGACGGCGTTATCGGCCCTTCCGGATACAGCTTGTATACATAGGTCTGAACTCGGTCAGATTCCAGGGAGAACACCGCCTCAAGCGCAAATTCGTTCATGAACAGCGGCGGATGCACATACAGCGAGATGTTCCGCGTTTCGGCGGCAAGAGGCGATTCCAGCGCCTCCATCGCGATGCCGGAACGGGCGCAGGCTCCCTGCAGCTCCTCCATGACTGCCGACGAGCGGCCGCATGAGGAGCCGATGAATACCTTGCGCTTCACGCCTGTCGTCACGGCGCGGGAGCCGGGCCGGCCATCCGGCCAGCGGGTATCGCCCAGGTAAGTCGAAAAGCTGACGACCTCGGGCCGTGCAGCGGGCTGCAGCCTCTGCAGCAGCTGGCCGACGAGACTGCCCGAGCCGAAGGTCGGCGAGACGAGCACGAGGCAGCGGGCAGCCTTCAGCACGGACGGCGGCAGCTGCTCCAGCACCGGGACATAGGCGTCCGCCGTCACGGCCAGCACGAGCGTCGGCCACTCGCCCTCGATGCGGTCGTAGCCCTCGTGCCAGGCATCGAGCATGCATGTTCCACCCAGCTCCCGGTGGGCCGCATTCTGAACGTCCGCGACCAGCGCTCCATCCCCCTGGGCGAGAGCGGCAAAGAAGGATCTCGAGCGGGGCGAGCTTCTCCCCGCAATGCCGACCCGGATGGACAGCTGCCTGCGCAGCAGCACGGCCAGCTGAACGGCCGCAGGTCCCGTACCGAGAATCAGCGAGTCCCCGAGCGCGCTCATCGCGCACCCCCGTCCAGCTGATGACTCACGGCAGCCTTGCGGTACAAGGCGATGTCGAAAATCCGCCCCGGCTTCAGCAGGCTTTCTGCCAGCCGCCAGCGGCTGTCCGCAGCCTGGCGGATCGGATAATTGAACAGCGATTTCAAGCCGCCCCCATAACGCATGGCCACAACGGTCTGTTCTCCGGTGAGCGGATGCAGCCGTTCGAGCAGCTCGTATTTGACGGGGACCGTGGAACTGAAGATGATATGGGTCACCGTGCTGAGCCCGTCCAATTGTTCGACCGAGCTTGCCTCCAGCCGGATCGGGAGTTCCGGTCCGAGTCTGCTCACGACCTTGCGGCCGAGCTCGACCGCCTCCGGGTCGATGTCGATGCCGACGACCTGGGCTCCTGTGCGGCGGGCAATCAGCAGCGGCGTCATCGGGAACGAGCCGGAGCCGACCATCAGCACCCTGGACTCCGGCGTTACCGTGAAGCTGCCGAACTCCTCCTCGATGCAGGCCTCGATGTTGCGGAAATAACCGCTGTCATTCTCTGCGCCTTCCAGCAGCTTGAGTGCGCGGTATTTTTCCATCAGCGCTACGCAGAGCGCCGAACGCTCCCGCAGCCGATAGGCCAGCCGCTCCGTTTCCTCCGGCTCCCGGCGTATGAGCTCCTCCCACATAAGCGTGTTGCGCGGCTCCAGAATGAGAGAGGAGTAGCGGTCGATGACCGCCTCAAGCTCGGCCGAGGAGCCGGCCGTCCCGTCATAAGCAGCTGCCAGTGAAGCGAAGCCGTCGGCGTATTCGGACAGCGTCCGGTGAAAATCAGTCCATACGATCAATCGTTTTCTCTCCTTTCCTTACGTCAAGCCGTTATGTAAGCCGTGCCGCGGGCGACGATATTGACGAGCCCGGCTATGTTCAGCCTCCTGATGCTCCCCCCCTTCGCTCTCCGCCTCGACCGCGATCGTGCCGCCGGGCTGTCGAAGCGAAAGCGAAACGGAGCGTCCTTTCTTCCAGCACAAGTAAGCTCCGACAGAGGCGGACCCCGAGCCGCAGCCGCGTTCCCAGACGAGGCTGTCGAGGGAAGGAATATAGATCAAGGGCTGCATCTCCGACACTCCCGGACGGTACAGCATGATGCCGATCAGTCGATCGTCGAGCATCGCTCCGAGCAGCCGCGCCAGCTCGCAAGCCTCGGTACGAATCGATTCGGAGAAGGACTCGACCTCGAGCACCAGATGCGTAGACTCGGCATAGCATACCAGCCCGACGCTGCGGGCCTCTCCGCCGAGCGTGATCGATTTGGTCTCGATGCGCCGGGGAAGCGGCATCTCCACCTGGCAGCGGAAGCGATCCTCCGCGCGGCTCGCCTCGCAGCGGACCAGCCGTTCGGCGCCTGAAGCCTCCAGCTCCACCGTCATGACCTTTCCCGGGGGCAGCCCGCTGTCCTCGGCGATCAACGCCGCCAGCGCCATGCAGGCGTTGCCGCAGAACTCTCCCCCGGCCATGCTCAGGCGGGCGGATGCAGAGCACTGTCGCGGCTTCTCGATGAAGCCCACCTGCTCGGCGAACACATTGTCATAGGCCATCATGCGGGATGCGACCGCTGCATGAGCTTCCTGCGGAAGCGGCGTGTTGACGAGAACGGTCATGTTCTGAGTCGGATTGAGCTTGACGAATTCAACTTCGAGGTTCATCGCCTCTCCTCCGGTTTGATAGTAATTATTACTAATAAATACGTAATAATTACTAATAATAGCTAGAGTACCCGGTTGCGTCAACACATTTCTGTCAGTCCATTCCAGCTCCCGAACGGGATGAGGCGAAAAAAGGAGGCCGTTGCCCCGCGCCTCGCCTAATGCCCCCCCGATTCTGCCGAAACAACCTTCCTCCAACAATTTTTGTTTTCAACCTATTCCTCCAATCGCGTATCTAGTCCTGTCGGGCCTCCATTTTTCAGCTTTCAATTCCATGAAGCACGAGGCACATAGGTGAACATTCAAAGGGTTCCTTCAAAAGGTTCTCCTCATAGAAATGTTTTCGGCACCGGGCCATACGGGCAGCAAAAAAAAAGCAACCGATCGTAAGGACCGGCTGCCTTTGCTTCATAATTGAGCTATCAGGGTCTAATCAATACTTTGAGCGCTTCACGCTTGTCCATGGCGCGATAACCGTCCGGAACCCCATCCAGGTCAACGGTTGCATCAAATACTCGCCCAGGCTCAATGGTTCCGTTCAGGATGTCGGGCAATAACTCCTCCATATAAACACGCGTTGGCGCCGGCCCCCCCGTAAGCGTTATATTGCGTCCAAAAAGACTGGCAAAGCCAACGGGAGCATCGTCATACTGAGGCACGCCGACCCGGCTTATGACTCCGCCAGCCCGCACGACTCCTATGCTCATCTCATAAGCAGGCATGAGTCCGACACATTCAAGCACGACATGAGTGCCTTCCCCGTTCGTCATCTCCCGAACCTTCGCCACACCTTCTTCTCCGCGTTCAGGAACAACATCCGTGGCGCCAAATTCAAGGCCCAGATCCGTCCGTACCTTGTGGCGGCCCATGAGAATGATCTTCTTGGCGCCGAGCTTCTTCGCCGACAGGACGGCAAGAAGACCGACGGCTCCATCGCCGATAACCGTCACCGTCGTATGTTCATTCACTCCTCCCTTCAGCGCCGCATGATAACCCGTTCCGTATACATCCGACAATGTCAGCAGGGAGGGCAGCAAGGGAGAGCTCTCATCGATTTCGTCAGGCAGCTTGAACATGCTTCCCTGTGCTTGAGGCACTCGAACAAACTCCGCCTGGCAGCCGGTCATAAACCCGCCGTGTACGCATGAAGTCATCAAGCCTTCCTGGCAAAATGGACAGGTAAGGTCGCCATAAGCGAAAGGAACGACAACCAAATCCCCTTTTTTGAATCCGGCAACCTGCGATCCCATTTCTTCAATGGTCCCAATCACTTCATGCCCCATCGCTTCGCCTTCTCCATGCTCATGGGCATGCATGCTGTGATAAGGATGCAGATCGCTTCCGCAAATGCAGGCGGCAACCACTTTCAAAATGGCATCCGTCGGCTTTTGCAAGGTCGGAACGGGCGCTTCTACGACACGGACATCGCCAGCAGCATACATCACATTTGCTTTCATATCCTGATTCAACCCCTTTTTCACTAAATCTTTTTGTTTGGATTGGAGCGGTCGGCAATCACCCGCAGTTCAATGCTTATTTGCCGGTCCTTCTCTTTTCTGCTTCCGGATAACGGTCGCCGACAATTTGGATGCTGGCGATTTCTTCATTGATCTGCAGCATCTCCCGCTCCGTAAAGACGATTTCAGCAGATGCGGCATTTTCTGAAATTCGGCTGACAGTTGTCGTCCCCGGAATGGGCACAATAAAGGGCTTCTGGGACAGAATCCACGCAAGTGCTATTTGGGCGGGGGTTGCTTGCTTCTGTTCGGCCACTTTATTCAAAAAATCGACGATCGTTTGATTCGCCTCCATGGCATCCTTGGCAAACCGGGGAAGCTCCCCTCGGTTGTCATTCTCGGAAAAAGAGGCATTCTTGTCTATTTTTCCGGTGAGAAATCCCCGTCCAAGAGGACTGTAGGCAACCAAGCCAATGCCCAATTGTTCGAGCGCGGGGAATATGCTGTTCTCTACTTCCCGCCACCAGATTGAATACTCGCTCTCCACTGCCGCCAGCGGCTCAACGCCGTGGGCGCGGCGGATGGTTTCCGCACTCGCCTCCGACAACCCCCAATGGAGGATCTTCCCGTCTTTTTTCAGCTGCTGCATCGTCAGCGCCACTTCTTCAATGGGTACATTCGGATCTACACGATGGATATAATAGAGATCGATGTAATCCGTACGCAATCGTTTCAAAGACCCTTCAACCGAGGAGATGATGGATTCCGGCCGGCTGTCAGGCTCATTGGACGAACCCGTGATCTTAAGGCCGCCTTTTGTCGCTATCTGCACCTTGCTTCGTTGGCCTGCAAGCGCTTCGCCGACAAGCTCTTCATTGGTGTAAGGCCCATAAACCTCTGCGGTATCATACATGGTAATGCCGGCATCGAAAGCGGAATGCACGACACGAATCATTTCGCTGCGATCTTTTGCCGGACCCCGATGATAGTTCAATCCCATGCATCCGAATCCAAGCACGGAGGTTTCCAAACCGTTCGTTCCCAATCTTCTTTTCTTCATCCGATCCCTTTCCTTCCTTTCCTTGAATTTGTATATCAAGTCTTCGAACTTGCTTTAAAACAGGAAGCTTAAAGCATAAATCCCCTTCGAAAAGAATCCTAAACGTCTTTCATTAAACCATATAAGTTGTTTATTCAACTTATGTCTATTATTATAGGAGCATGGAAGCGGAATACAAGGGTTAAATCAAACGGATTTGTCGAGTTCACAACAGATTATCCCGTTTTGTTTATTAAATTCACTGCACAGGGAGAATAGACAGATGGCAAAAGTAGATCGAAGAATTTTGAAAACGCAGGACTCGTTGAAAAAAGCGGTTATAGAACTGATGGCGGTTAAAAACTTCGATGCCATCACCATTCAGGATATTGCCGATCGGGCCAACGTGAACCGCGGCACCATCTATCTTCATTATCAGGATAAATATGATCTCTTGGATAAAGTCATTGAAGCACACATCGATGAATTAAAGGAGATCGATACGTGGGCATGCAAGCTGGACTGGGCCGATGCTCTGGTGCCTTATTTTGAGTACTTTGAGAAGAATTATTTGCTCTTTTCAACGATGCTAGCCGGCAAAGAAGCCCCCTCTTCGTTTAGAACCCGTCTTCTTGATTCTTTTATGGAAGGATTCAAGGGTGAAATCGAACACGAAAGCGGAAAAAACAAGGATTTAATCGAAGATGTCATGCTGCAATATGCCGGAACTGCTTATGTGGGGGTTATTGAATGGTGGATCCGCAATAAAATGCCCTATCCGCCGCAAGTCATGGCCAAGCAAGTTGGAGCCTTGCTGGAAAGAAGCTTATAGCCGATCCGATTGGAATCCTGCTGGTTGACCGATGCGGTTTCTTAGGAGGATAAATATCAGGCTCAAGCTCAAAAACAGGAATCCACCCGCGATTACATACGGCGTACCCATGCCTGTGATCAGCCATCCCCCTGCAGTTGTCCCGATGGTTACTCCGATGTTCCCGGATGCCAAAAACAGACCATTTGAGAATTCGGGGGCTTCAGGAGCTGCAGATGCAATGCAGTATTGGGAAATATTGTTTCCTACAGCCACTGCGATTCCAAAGACAAACATAATGAGGGCCATAGGTACGGCAAGCCTTCCCATCATAATGAACAGAAGGTAGACAGCTGCCAATACAAAAGGGAAAGATACGACCGATTTGGCGGTGCTTTTTGTAAGCAGCCTGCCAGCCAAGATGTTGCCCATTATACTTGCCCCTCCGAATACGAATAACATGAAGCTGATCGTTTTCCCCGGAATATGGGTAATGGCTGCAAGATAGACAGCAAGGTAGCTGCTGACTCCATACATGGCGGCATTTATAAAAATGACGGCCGCAATGGACAGCCAAGTAAAGGACCGTTTCAATGCATTCAGCTGAGACCCATAGGAGAGCTTTTCCTCAACAGGCATGGAGGGCACAAATAGGATCGCAATAAATGCAATTACATTCACGATCGTAAAATACAGCATGGCCATTTCGATTGAAGCTGAACTGGCTATATAGCTGGAGATTGGCGATCCAAGCACCATTCCCCCCGTGACGCCCATGAATACGATTGAAATTGCCTTTGGCGCTTCTTCCTTGGGGACGGATGCTGCTGCTGCCGTTAATGCTATGGAGACATACACAGGATGCAAAAAGGCTGGAATAACACGGGCAAGCAATAAAACGGCAAAGCTTGAAGCGAAGATGGAGACAATGTTGCCAAGAACGAATACGCCCAGTACAAGCAGCAGTACTTTTTTGCGATTGAAGCCCGAAAACAGCAACGGAAGTATCGGTCCGGATATGGCAACAGCAAGTGCAAAAAGACTTACTAGCAGCCCTGCCTTTGCTATGCTGACGTGAAAGTGGTCCGCAATCGAAGGCAAAATCCCGACGATGCCCATTTCCGTATTCAAGATGCCGAAAACGCCTATCGTCAATAGCATCAATACCAACTGTTTTTTTCTAGCCATGAGTTTGTCTCCTTCTTTCAGCAACCAAACAGTTATCCAACATATGAACAATTATCGATTTTAATTGCTTTATAAACATATGTTCATTATAGTAGCCGGGCATTCAAATACAATGAATAAAAGATCGGGTTATGTTGAGAATTCAACATCAAGCCGGAAGGAGTCGATTATCCGAGAAAACATGGTGGATCGTACCCCTGGCAAAAGTGGATGGCGAAATCGGCCGGATTTGTTGGCCAAGCATGGGTGAGGACTATGAATGCAATAAAAAAACAGCCGGTCAAAATGACCGACTGCTCTTATGGATTGCATTCATGGCGATACCGCTTTGAGAATTGCCGCTGCTGCACGCTGCCGATGACGGCCACCCCGAGCGCAGATCCTAGCCTGTTCTGCATCTGGAACAGCATGCCTATCGAAAACACCTCCACCGAAAGCGCGTCACTCTCCAGCTTCTCCGATCAGCTGCAGCTCGATTTGCTTCATCTCGTACAAATAGCCCTTCTGCTCCATCAATTCCGCAAAAGTACCCGTTTCCACGATTCTGCCTTGGTCCAGAACGACAATACGGTCCATCGCCTCCAAACCGGCAAGCCGATGACAGATCAGGAGAAGCGTATCGTCCGCAGCCTGTTCGAAGAGATGCCTCATGACGCGCTGTTCGGTTACATCGTCCAGCGATGACGTCGGTTCGTCCAGAAGCCACAACCGGCCTTTGCGGAGCATCGCCCGCGCCAGAGCAAGCCGCTGCTTCTCTCCATCCGACAGATTCTCCCCTTTTTCAACTACCCTATCGGTCAGCGATACATGCTGCAAGTGCATCTTGGCGAGCATATCCGTCAATTGCCCGTCTTCATAGCCGTCTCCATCCAGCAGCAGGTTGTCCCGGATCGTGCCCCGAAAGAAATGGCCTTGCTGCAGCACGACATTCGCCCCTTGCCAAATGCCCGTCTCCTCCAGTTCCGTCAGCGGAACGCCGCCCATCTTTATCTCGCCGGCCGTCGGCGGACGCAGCTTCAGCAGCATGTCGACGATCGTAGACTTTCCCGATCCGCTCGGCCCGACAATGGCCGTTTTGGACCCGGGCGGAAAATGCAGGGAAATATCCCTCAGCGCAGGCCGCCGCTCCCCTTCATAGTAAAACGAAACGGCCGACAGCTCCATTGAAACGGCATGAGCGGCAGACAACGACCGGCATGGCTGCGCTGCGGGCTCAGCTGGCGGCTTCAGCGTCTCCGTGAGCCGTCCGGCTGCATGCTCGCTATCCTGCTTATAGGCGGGCAATACCGACATGGCCGCCGCTTCTTCAAACACGGTGAGCGAGGCCATCACCAGCATCGCCAGGAAAACGCCGGCAAGCGATCCATTCTGGATCAAATAGGCCCCGAGCGCCAGCACGCCCCAAGTAATCAGATACGTAACAAAAGCATGCATGAGCTGGCCGCGCAGCAAATGTCCCGCCGCTCGCCGCTGCTCGGCTGCCAGGGCAGCGGAAGCTTCCTGAAGCTGCTGCTCCCTCTGCGCCAATTGTCCGTACAGCTTCAAATCCCGGAAGCCGTACAAGACTTCCGTTACTTCCGCCGATAACAACGCCCGCTGCCGGCGGACGCGTCCATGGATCCTCCGCTGGCCCAGCAAGACGATTCCCGGCACCGCCAGTGCCGTCGCCAGCATTCCGAACACGAACAGACACGCCATCCAGAAGGAAAAGGCCGAGGTGAACAGCATCGTGGCCAAAAAAACCATGACGACAATGATCGGCGGGTAAGCGACCCGCAAAAAATAATGCTGCAGGCTTTCCACGTCCCCGACGATCCGGGAAAGCAGGTCGCCGCTGCGGGTTTTGTTCAGCAAGCCGGGCGTCAAAGGAATAAGCTTGGCAAAGTAGGAGGTTCGCAGCCGGCTCAGCATGGAGAACGTCGCCCGGTGGGAATACAGCCGTTCAGCGTACCGGCTTGCCGCCCTGATGAGGCCGAGCAGCTTGACCAGCGAGGTGAGGACGATCAGCGTATACAGCGGCGGCGCAAATACCGTCTGCGAGATCAGATATCCGCTTGCAGAAAAGAGGCCTACGCCTGCAATGCCGGCGATAAAACCGCCTAGAATCGAAAGGAAGATATCCTTGCGCTCCTGAATCATCGCCTTGGACAGAATAGCCAGCCCGCTCATACCGCCATGCCCCCTTTTCGTTGGACGCGAACCATCTCGGCATACGGTGGGAGCCGCTTCAGAAGCTCTTCATGGCTTCCGGAATCCACCACCGCTCCATTTTCCATGAACAGCAGCTTGTCGGCATTCCGAATCGTATGCAATCGGTGAGCAACCGTAATCATCGTCGCTGTTTCGGCCAGCGCCGCTATCGAGCGCTGCAGGATACGCTCGGTATGCAGATCCAGCCCTACGGTAGGTTCGTCGAACAAAATAAGCGCGGGCCGCTTTAAAAAGGCCCTTGCCAAGGCCAGCCGCTGCTTTTCCCCGCCGGACAGTCCCCTGCCACCTTCTCCCACCAGCGTATCGAAGCCCTGCTCGAACTGGGCGGCAACCGCAGCAAGTCCGGCTTCCTCCGCCGCCTGCTCTATTTCGGTTCTGGATACGCTGCGCCCGGCTCCAATCGCAATGTTTTCAGCAAATGTGCCGGCGAAAATATACGGATGCTGCGTAATATAGCTGACATGCTTGAACCAAGAGGCCTCATCATATTCGACAAGAGGACATCCGTTTACCAGAATCTCCCCGGATGCCGGGTGCAACAAGCCGGACAGGAGATTCAGCAGCGTCGTTTTGCCGGAGCCGCTTTTGCCGACAATGGCGGTGTGCTCTCCCGGTCCGATCGCGATTCGGCCTGTCTTGATCTCAAAAGATTCCGGCGCATAGCTGAATCGGACATGGTTCAGCTCAAGAGCCGGCGGCAGTGCCGATCCAACCGCAGGAGCTGCGCGGCATCCGTCCTTACTCGCCATCGCCTGGGTTCCGGCTTTCGCGGCGGCCCCCTCCCCGCTATCGGCCAGACCGCTTCTGCTGCTTGCCCCCGCAAGCATCTCGTCGACCTTGCGCACCGCTCCCATGCTCGTTCGGCCGCTGTGAAAAGCCGTTCCCGTATTTTTCAGCAGGCTGTAATACTCCGGAACGAGCAGCAGCAAAAAGAAAGCGGTGTGGAAAGCAAGAGAGTCGAAAACGAGCAGCTGAAGGGCCAGCTCCAATGCGACAATGCCGATGCTCAGCATGACGATCGACTCCAGCATGAAGGTGTTCGTAAACGCGATCTGCAGAATGCCCATCGTGGCATCCCTGTAGCCGATGCTGCTGCGTTCGATTTCCTGCTGCTGGCGGCGAGTCCGTCCAAACAGCTTCAATGTGACGAGTCCTTGCAGGGAATCCAGGAATGTACCGGAAAATTCGGCCAGCTGCTCATATTTCTGCTCCGATTTGGCCTTCGTCTTCAGTCCAACCAGAATCATGAATAGCGGAATGAACGGAGCGGTAAGCAGCATGATGAAGCCGGTATTTGCATGCTGGAAAAACGCAACGGCTAAAATCATGAGCGGGATCATGGCGGCTTCCATCATCCGCGGCATGTACTGGCTGAAATAGCTGTCCGCCTCGTCCACGGCATCCAGTGCAATGCTGACCTTGCCTCCTGTCTGGCCGGAAAGGGCCGACGGCATGTCAGCATGGGTCAAATGACGCAGCACCGCTGCCCGCATGTTCCGCTTGGCGTCGGCGGCCATACGCAGGCCGATCTTGCCGTTCCCATATGACAACAGGGTACGCGCGGCCATCGCGGCCAGCAGCGTGCCGAGCAGCAGGACAACCGATGAAAAGGAGGCTCTCTCCACAAAAATCCGTTGGACGGCTTCCGCGAGCAATGCGGCCTGGCTGATTATGGCTGCGCCAAGCGCCAGCGAGAGGACGGCAAGGAGAACCATGTTTTTTCTTTGCGCAGACATTTGCTGTGACATCAGGCTCGTTTTCCGCTTCACACCATTCTCCTCCTTGATCTAAGGCCTGTAAGGATGTGAACCATCGGGTTTATTTCTTCCCTTTGACATAATCCGCATCGAACAGGAACAGCTTGAAGACAAGAGCCAGCGAAGGAATCAGCAGGCACAGGCCTCCAATGAAAGCGACGACAAGCGCAAATCCCATCGACGGCGAGGTAGCGCCGCCTTGAATCGTGATGTACGGGTCGAGGATATACGGGTAATGCCCGATTCCATAAGCGAAAAAGGCGGAGAAAAATTGCAGCATGATGCATATGAAAGCCAGACCGTACCGGCGTCCTTGATATAAAAGCCACATAGCGACCATGAAAAAGGCAACGGAAAGCCCGAGCAGCCACCATAAATCCATCATGTTTTGAAAATGCCGCTCATTATGCTGGCCCAAAAAAATAAACGCCGTCAATGCGGTAATGATCGTCGGGGTGCTCCAAAACAGGGCATAGGTCCGCAGCAGCTTCAGAGCGGAATGATCCTCTGCGCGCGAGGCGTAAAAGGCCAGAAAAGAGCTGCTGATGAACAAGACGGACACGATCGCCAGGCCGACGATGCTCCAGGACAACGGATTTGTGAACAGCGCCCAGTAATCCAGAGAAACGGCGTCCGCCTCCTTCAAGATAAAGCCGCCTTCTGACACGGTCAGAGCCACCGACAATGAAGCCGGAATCAGCAGCCCCGTCGCTCCGTACAGAAACAGATAAATGATGTTCGTTTTGGAGCCATAGTTTTCAAAGGCGTAAAACGAGCCTCGAATGGCGAGCAGGATGACGGCGATGCTTCCCGGTACAAGCAGCGCGGAGCCGTAATAATAGGCCGTATCGGGGAAAAAGCCGACGATGCCGATATAGAAAAAGACAAAAAATACGTTTGTAATTTCCCAAACCGGAGATAAATATCGGGAAATGAGACGATTCATGACGTGATCCTGCTTGGTCGATCGAGCATAAAAGGCAAAAAAGCCCGCTCCGAAATCAATGGAGGCAACGATCAGATAGCCGTACAGAAACAGCCACAGCACCGAGATGCCCATCAGCTCGTAACTGATCATGCCCTCTCGCCCCCTTCCTTGGATGAATCCCGCTTTTCTTTCATCCATGTCTCCATCTCCGCTTCCGCCGGCTTATGATGGAACAATCGGCGCAGCACGAGCACGCATACGACGGCTAAGGCGATGTACAACAAGAGGAAAAGGAAAAACAGCAATCGTACGCTTGGCGATGTCGTGGCTGCTTCTTCGACACGCATATACCCTCGAATAATCCATGGCTGCCTCCCGAGCTCCGCATACAGCCAGCCGAACTCCACGGCCAGAAATGACAGCGGCGCGGTCAGCGCCAGGATGCGGAGCAGCCACTTGTTGAGCTCGTTGCGTTTTTTCCAGAATACGAACAAGAAATACAAGCAGGCTATTGCCAGCAGCGCGAATCCGATTCCGGCCATGAAATCGAACAAGTAATGAACGAGAAGCGGCGGACGCTCATCCAAAGGGAATTCCTCGAGGCCTTTCACCTCGGCATTAAAGTCTCCGAAAGCGAGGAAGCTGAGAAGCTTCGGCAGATGAATGGCTCCGATGATTTCATGCTCCGCGTTGAGCCATCCCATCAGGATCAGATCCGCGCCTTTTTCCGTCTCGAAATGCCACTCTGCCGCTGCCAGCTTCTCCGGCTGATGCTCGGCCAAAAACTTGGCCGATACATCTCCGGCCAGCGTGTTGAGAAGGCCGAACAGCAGGACAGCCGCCATGCTGAGGTTCAAGGCTTTTTTGTGATAGGCGCTCCTGCCTTTTCTAAGCATCGTAAAAGCTGCGATGCCGGCCAATAGGGCGGCTCCAGTCAGGTAGGCCGAGCTTAAGACGTGGAAAACCTTGGAGAACGTCGCCGTATTCAGCATCGCCTGCACCGGATCGACCGCCGTGAAGTGCCCCGCTTCCATGACGAAGCCTCCGGGCTGGTTCATGAATCCGTTCACCGTTGTAATGAATACAGCGGACATGCCTGCCCCGGCGACGATCGGAATCGTAAGCAGCCAGTGGATATACGGATTTTTGAACCGATCCCATGTGTACAAATAGATGCCGAGGAAGATCGCTTCAAAAAAGAATGCGAACACTTCCATGAAGAGCGGAAGAGCGATGACATTGCCGGCCAGCTTCATGAAATGGGGCCAAACCAGCGCCAGCTGCAGGGAAATCGCCGTGCCGGTTACGACACCGACAGCGACCGAAATGATGAATCCTCGCGACCATCTTTTGGCCATCAGGATGTAGTGAGGATCCTTCTTGCGGATTCCGATGAACTCTGCGATTGCGATCATCAACGGGATGCCGACGCCAATCGTCGCAAAAATGGCGTGGAACCCCAACGTCATGCCCGTCACCATCTTGCTCCAAAATACCGTGTCTACTGCCAACCTTTATCGCCTCCGAGTATGAGAATATTTTCACAAAGTATGAAGCGAACAAACGCTTCCATCCTTTCCTTGCTTTTATCTCTGTTTGCTGCAGGGAATTGACAGCCTTGGCGACCGACCGGCGGGAACCGTGGATGAAAAGCTGTCCAAAGACGACTGGCCATGCAGGATTAAATTCATTGTACCGTTGTCTGGCTGCAATTCAATGCCTGTCATTTCTTCGACCTTAAACGTTCAACAAAGGATCAACTCTTTCCGACAACTGCGTGAAAAATGAAAAAACCGCTCGATCGGGCTATTGATTCGACCGCTGACATATGCTGATGCCAGCCTGTTCGGAGCGTTGAAACCGGACGAAAAAAACGCCGTGGAGGATATCCTCCACGGTTTCTCGAACCGACAGGCCAGGCACCGTCCTTCCTCGTTCACGCCGGATTCATCTCGGTTCCGAGGGCATTCTCTTCGATCTCAAAGCCCAGGTCTTCAATCATTTGATAGTCGGCCATCGCCTCCTGACCTGCCGTCGTCAAATAGTCGCCTACGAAAATCGAATTGGCCGCATATAGGGAAAACGGCTGAAGGGAACGCAGATTCAACTCGCGGCCGCCCGCGATGCGGATTTCCTTGGAGGGGCACAGGAAGCGGAACAATGCCAGCACCTTGAGAGCCTTCATGGCCGGCGTCAGCTGCGAGCCTTCGAGAGGCGTCCCCGGAATGGGGTTCAGGAAATTGATCGGAATCGAATCCGCATCCAGCTCTCTAAGGGCATAAGCCATTTCCACTATCTCTTTGTTTGTCTCGCCCATGCCGACAATGACTCCCGAGCAAGGAGACATTCCGCTCCGCTTCGCCGCAAGGATTGTCTCGATCCGCTGATCGTAGGTATGTGTCGACGTAATGGACGGAAAGTTTCCTTTGCTTGTGTTCAGATTGTGGTTGTACCGGTGAACCCCTGCATCCGCCAGCTTTTCCGCCTGTCCTTCCTTCAGGATGCCGAGGCAGACGCAGATTTTGAGCGGCAGCGTTTCCCGTATTTCTTTGACCGCTTCGACAACCTGCCCGATCTCCTTATCGGTCGGACCTTTTCCCGATGCCACGATACAATAAGTGCCGGCCTTGCGCTGCATCGCCTCGCGCGCGCCGGCAAGCAGCGTGTCCTTGTCCAGCAGCTTGTATTTTTCGATCGGGGCCGCCGATACGATCGATTGCGAGCAGTAGCCGCAGTCCTCCGGACAGAGGCCGCTCTTGGCATTGATGATCATGTTGAGCTTGACCTTCGTTCCGTAAAAATGCTTGCGCACCGTGAAAGCCGCCTGCAGAATCGATAGGATCTCATCATTCCCCGCCTCCAGAAGGGCAAGTCCTTCCTCCAGCGTCAGGCATTCTCCGTTCAACGCTTTTTCCGCAAATCGGTTCCAATCCTTTTTCTCGGTCCTAGCCATCCGCTTTGATCACCCTGTTCGTATCCTTCTATTGTTAACCTTAATTAAAAGGTATGTGGTTAACAATGATCCAGGCCATTGTATCAGTGGACCGGCAGCCTGTAAAGGAAATGTTAACCTGTCATAACATTTTTAAGTTAACACAAATGGCCGATGCGTTCCCTCCCAAAAGAAGCTGCAGCCGAAATGACCCCTTCGAGTCATGTTGAATAGGTTCCGGTTCCCTATACTTATGAAGGTCGATAAGGACCTAATTGAATGGGGGTTGTTCATACAGATGAAGATGGAGCCTGAGCTGCAGACATCGACGGGCAGCATCCGGACGGGCGGCAATCGCGGCTTGCTTCCCGCCCTGTATCAAACCGTCTGGAGATGGCATTTCTATGCCGGAATCATCTTTGCGCCGTTTCTCATCCTTCTTGCTTTCAGCGGATCCATGTACCTGTTCAAGCCGCAAATCGAAGGTTATCTCTACAAGGATCTGCTCACCGTTCGGGAAGTCGGCGCTTCCAGGCTTTCGCCCGATCAGCTTTCGGCAGCCGTCAAGCAGCAGCATCCGGGCCTGAGCATCCAGTCCATTACCCTGCCTGATGATGCGAAGTCGACGGTAACGTTTTCGGTCATGAATGAAGGGGCGCAGGCCGTTCTTTATGCCGATCCCTATGACGGAAAAGTGTACGGGATGATGAACGCCGAGAAAACCTTCTCCTCCTTCTTCAAAAAGATGCACAGCCAGCTGCTTCTGAGCGGAACGCTGCCGAACCGTCTTGTGGAAATGGCCGCTTGCTGGGGAATCGTTCTCACGGTTACAGGGCTCTATTTATGGTGGCCGCGGGGCCGATTCAGCATCTGGGGAACGGTGCTGCCCAGGCTCGGCAAGCGGGGGAGCCGTCCATTCTGGCGTGATCTGCATGCCGTACCCGCATTCTGGCTGTCCCTGTTCATTCTCATCCTGATTGCGACCGGACTCCCTTGGTCAGGCGTCCTTGGCGGACAGATCGATCGGGCGGCCAACGCCACCAATACCAATACACCTCCCTACGCATACCTTTTTTCGGGGCAGCCGGAATCCATTACCGTCGCCAAGGAGATGGGGTATTCTCCGAATAATCACGTTATTGTCACTCGTAGGACACATTTGCTCCAAAATAAGCTTATAGAGAGTCTTTTTGTTGAAAACGGATTAATTTGTTCTTTACCGGAATGCATGCAGCGGAATAAATCGGAGGGTGATAGAAGGCCGGATTCAGCCGGGTTTCACGGCTTTGGCGATAGAGTATCGTCCGCCTGGCAGCCCTGCTTTGTGTGACGGGAGCCGGCTTCGCTTGGAGATGATTTGATTTGTGAACCTCCGGTCTGAAAGGACGGCAAGGGTTGGGCTTCGCTGGCGAAGATAAAGAAGCATGGCCTTGGATGGGCTGCTCTGCCGAAGGAATGGATGCATAGCCCTGGATTGGCTGCTCTGAGGAAAGAAAAGCACGGCCTCCATTTTGGAGGCCGTGCTGGAAAAAAAGATGGCGGTCATGTCCTAGCTTGCAGACGATCCAATCCGCCGCGCATCTCGCGCAGCGATTCGAGGCCGCTGTTGTCCTGGAGCGACAGCCTTGTTCCGTCGGAATATCGGATAAAGGCTTCCGACAAAGCCGACATGACCTCTTCAAGGCCGGTTGCAAGCCGGGAGGCATAGGCCGCCTTCCAGTCTTGGCCGGCGGCATCCATCCATTCGCGGATGGATGCTCCAAGCTTCGCCTCCAGCTCGTCGCGCAGCTTCTTCTTGCCTTCTCCCTCAAAGAAGCTCCGCGGGTTGCGGAACATTCCATACAGCCATTTGGCCTCCACGGAATCGCATTTCCACGGGGAAGGCTCCGGCGGAGACGGGAAGGCGATGCTTTCGAACGGTTCCGGCATGAAGCCGGGAAGACGGTCCTTGAGCTTCGCGGCGCTCTCCTCGTAGCGCTTGCGGATGAGCGCGTTGCCGGCGCTCTCCAGCCGAAGCGTCGTCGCCAGCAGCTCTTGGGAGAGCTCCATCTGCAGCATGCGCTGCAGCTCCAGCCACGAGGTCCATACCGCGCGCCGCAAATCCCGTCCGTCGTCCTGCAGGCTCGCAGGATTGAAGGCGTATTGGTAAAACTCGCCGAAACCGTACTGAATCCGCTGCTGGATGTAATAGAACAGCTCCTGCAGCTCCTTGTCCAGCTCTGCGGCCGGCATGCTCTCGCGGGCTTCGCTCGGCAGCTGCCGCGCTTCGGCTTCAAGCTCCTGAAGCCGCCGGAGCTCAGCAGCCCGGCTGCCTGCATCGCCTTCGGCAGCGGCGAGCCAGCTGTCGATGACGGAGACGGAGCGGCTGATCTCCATGTCCGCCGCCTGCACGGCCAGCGAGCCGAGCTCGTCGCGCGTGAAGGAGAGGAAGCTGCGCTCGAAGGCCGGAAGGCCGGATTGCTCCAGCTTCTCGTTGTCCCCGGACTGCTTGCCCTGCAAGCCGAGCAGGCTCGAGACCGGATACAGCCGCGGGAAACGGATGCCATGCTGCAGCAGATTGCTCTCCACATGGCCGAGCACGTCCTTCAGCTCCCCTTCCGAGGAAGCCAGATCGGCCGCGTTGACGAGGAAGAACATTTTGTCGAGCTCGAACTGGTCCTTCACCCTGCCCAGCTGCATCAGGAACTGCCGGTCGGCTTGCGAGAAGGCATGATTGTAATAGGTGACGAACAGGATCGCGTCGGCATTTTTGATGTAGTTGAACGCTACTCCCGTATGGCGGGCGTTGACGGAATCGGCCCCCGGGGTGTCCACGAGCACGATGCCCTGGTCGGTCAGCGGCGAGCTGTAATACAGCTCGATTTCGCGGACGAAGCAGGAGCGGCTTTCTTCCGCTACGTAGCGCCTGTATTCTTCCTCGCCGACGCGCAGCTCCTGTCCGAGCAGCGGCGAGAGCTCCGGCCAGCCGGCAAGCGCCGCTTTGAGAAAGCTGTAATGCGGCCGTCCGGCGGCGTGGACGCCGTCGGGCTGCAAGGCTCCCATCCGGCGCAGCAGCTCCTCTTCGCCGGCGGCGGAAGCGTCTTCGCCGAGCAGCGACAGCGAGTAGCGCAGATCGTCGAGCAGATCATCCCGCGACTTCATCGAAACGCGGGCCGTGCCATGCGGCTGCTCCGGCGTCGGAGCGAGGATGCGGTTGATCGCCGCCGTCGTCGGATTCGGCGATACCGGCAGCGCGCGCTCGCCGATCAAGGCGTTGGCGAGCGAGGACTYGCCGGCGCTGAAGGCGCCGAACAGCGCGATCGTGAAGCTGTTTGCTCAGGACCCGGACGTCGGAGAAATCTTGTATATGTATGGC
>NZ_CBRA020000161.1:0-35959 GCF_000469945.2 Paenibacillus sp. P22
GCCAGCCAGCCGAGCAGGGTGCCGGCGGCGATGCCCGCCGCCGCCTCCAGCAGCGTGTAGCCTGCGGAGCGGAACAGCAGGCCGGCGTTGTCCGCTGCCGCCCGGAAGATCGCCGAGGGCAGCGGCAGCTGATAGGCTGCCAGGCCGAGAACGGCATGGATGAGCCCGGCCTGCCAGATCGCAGCGAGGGCAAGGCCCGCGCCTAGCGGCAGAGCCCATGCGGCCGTACCCTGCCGCATGAATCGGCCCTTTTCCGCTGGAGCTGCCTTAGGCGAAGTTCGGGTTCTGTTCCGATCATCGGCTGCGGCGGATGCATCCGATGCTTCAGCACCGACCTCGGCACCTGCTGCCGCTCCGAGCTCGACACCTGCTTCTGCTTCGGCAGTCGGATCCGCTGCTCCGTACTGGCGGGCAGCATCAGCAGCTCCGGCTTCACCGTCTCCCTTCAGAGCTCCCTCAGCCGTCGCCTCTACCGTGACGAGGACGGCAAAATAGTCCGAAACGCCGGAGGCCCGCTCGGCTTCGACTTTCCCGGATGCTTCCTTCCCGCTCCTTGCGCTCGATGTCGAATAAGGCATGCTCATCGCAGCCCCCTCCCTTGACGTCGTCCCGACGTTCGGCTCCAAGGCAGCAGCGTATTCTCGAGCGCCGCCGTTATGCCGTATGCCGCGATGCCAAGAGCTGCCGCCAGCAGTACGGTGCACCAGAACAGCGCCGCATGGGTCGGGCCGTAGTATAGATGACGCAGCATAAGCACTCCGATGCCGCGCTGAGCGCCCATCAGCTCCACGAGAATCGCACCGGTCACAGCGAGCGGGGCGGCCGCCTTCAAGCCCGTGAACATTCCCGGCAGAGCCGCAGGCAGCCGCAGCACCCGGTAAGAGGCCGATCGTCCGCATGCAAGGACATGAAGCAGATCCCGATCTTCTTGACGTACCGACTGCAGCCCGCGAAGCGTATGGAGCGCGACCGGAAAAAAGGAAATATAACCGGCAATGAGCACTCTCGCCGTATTCTCGTCCCGGAAAATGGCGTACACTATCGGCGCCAGCCCCAGTATCGGCACCATCTGGGAGGCGACCGCATACGGAGCGGCGATCCGCTCCATCGTCGCCGACAAGCTCATGAGCAGCGCCAGCGCCACTCCCGCAGCCGCACCCAGCAGAAAGCCTGCGCATGCGTTGAGCAGCGTCACAGCCGCCTCCGCAAGCAAGCTCCCGGCGTTGCGGAACAGCGCTTCGGCGACAAGATAGGGATAAGGAAGCTTGGACGAAGCCAGCGCCACTCCCCGCTGCTGCAGCAGCCAAGCGCCGGATTGCCACAGAGCCAGCGCTGCGGCTGCCCAAGCAAGAGCCGGCATGATTCTGGCTGCCGCCGCCGCCTTCACGCCGACGCCTCGCGGAACCGCCCCCTGATGCCGTCCACGAGCTCGTGAAAGCTCGGGAGCGCCCTCGTCGACGCATCCCGAGGCCGCGGCAGCGGAATATCCACCGCTGCCGCCAATCTCCCGGGACGGGGGGAAAGGACGAACACCCGATCCGACAGGAAGACGGCCTCGGCGATGCTGTGCGTGACGAAAACAACGGTGCATCCTGTGTGGCCCCACACGGATAGGAGCTCCTCGTTCAGCTTCTCTCTCGTGAATTCGTCGAGTGCCGAGAAAGGCTCATCCATGAGCAGGATATCCGGCTTCATCGCCAAAGCGCGGGCAATGGAAGCGCGCTGCTGCATCCCCCCGCTGAGCTGCAAGGGTAGCGGAGGCCGAATCCTTCCAGACCGACGAGCCTCAGCAGCGACTCGGACCGTTCCCTGCGGTCTGTCCGCGGAACGCCCGCCAGCTCAAGCGGCAGCTCAACGTTCGCCCGCACGCTCCTCCATTCGAACAAAGCCGGCGTCTGGAACACCATGCCGAGCTTGCCGGCCAGCCGAGCTGCACGCGGAGCCGACCCGGATACTCTCACCTCTCCCGACGTAGGCTCCAGCAGATCCGCGATCATCCTCAGCAGCGTCGTCTTGCCGCAGCCTGACGGTCCGAGCAGCGCGGCGAATTCTCCCTTGCGGACGGTCATGCATACGTCCCGCACGGCCGGAGACTGTCCTCCTCCGCCGTAGTCCATTCCGATTCCCTTCATTTCGATCTCCGCTGCAACCGCCGAACCCGCTTCCATCCGATTCAAACCCCCTCGTGGACGTTTTTATCCTGCGTGAGCTTCATGTTCTGATTGCTGCCATCTGCTTAATCGTACTCCGGAGGGGATCCAAAAGCATTAGACAGGACGGTCAATCCCGCTTGGTCACTCTGTCAAAACAACCGGCCCGGCAGATGCCGAGATGGGATGAAATCAGACATGAAGCTGACGCATTTCGTCTGGAAAAATAATGCTGAAACGGCCTTTCGGTATCGAAGACATTCCGGTATAATCCCAATCAGGAACATCCGTTCCCCGTTTCCGAATGGATAGGAAGCCGGCTCGAACGGATACAGGAAAGCGAGGCTTGAACCATGGGGAAAAATATCGTTCAACTATCCTCAGCCGAAGCGCGCCGCTTCATGCTGGACCATCAAGGCCTTGGACCGACGCCGGAATTCGAGGGCAAGGAAGGCATTCTCTCGTTCATCTCGCGCGTAGGCTGCATCCAGTTCGATCCCCTGGACCAGGCCGGACGCAATGCCGAGCTTGTCCTTCAGTCCAGAATTCCCGGCTTCAGCCCCGCGATGCTGGAGGAGCTGTTATATGACGACAGGCGGCTGCTGGACGGCTGGGACAAGGTCATGAGCATCTACAGCAGCAGCGATTGGCCCTATTTCGCCCGGGGGCGCCGGCAGGCGCATGACCGTTACGCCGATATCAAGGAGATCCGCGAGCTTCTTCCTTCCGTCCGCCAGGCCTTCCGGGATCGGGGGCCGCTGCTGTCACGGGATTTGGAGCACAAGGAGAAAATGGACTGGGCGTGGGCTCCGGCTAGGGTATCGAGAGCCGTTATGGAAAGCATGAATCTATGGGGCGAGCTGATCGTCCATCACAAGCAGCGCAACCAGAAAGCCTACGACTTGGCCGAAAAGCATTTTCCGGAAGCGCTCCTGCAAGCGCCCGATCCGAATCCGTCCGAGCAGGACTACCGAAAATGGAGGCTGATGCGCCGGATCGGAGGCGTCGGCCTGCTGCCTTACCGCGCTTCCGATGCATGGGTCGGCACGCATTTCATGAACACGGCCGACCGCAAGCGGGGATTTCTGGAGCTGCTGGAAGACGGGCTGCTCGTGCAGGTCGAAGCCGAAGGGCTGACCGCCCCTCATTTTGTCCGCGGCGAGGACTGGGAGCGCTGGAGCTCCTCTTCTCCGGCATCGCGCTGGTCCAGCCGCCCGCCGCGGACAAGCGTGCTCGCCGCCCTCGACAATCTGCTGTGGGACCGCAGGCTGGTCAAGGAGCTGTACGGCTTTCATTATGTATGGGAAGTGTACAAGCCCGCCGCGTCGAGGCTGTACGGCTATTATGTGCTGCCCGTCCTTTGCGGCGACCGCATGGTCGCCCGTTTCGAGCCCGGCCGGATCAAGGGAAGCAAGGATCGCCGCATCATTCTCGGATGGTGGCCGGAGCCGGGAGTCGAATGGAACGAAGAAATCCGCGGCAGCGTAAGGCAAGGCTTCGCCTCCTTCCGCCGTTATCTCGGCTGCGAGTCGTTCGAGCTGTCCCCTGCCGCGCTGGCTGCCGACCCCGAGCTCGATGCGCTCGTGAACGCTCCTTTTCCATGACAAAAAAGCCGCCAGGCTGCGACTTGCGCAGCCTGGCGGCTTTTTCAAGGCATGCTTTCAGTCGAACGATCGGGTTGGCGACCAGGAGCCCTGCAGCTTGCGAAGAAGGATGATCTGGCCGCAGTGATAAGCGTCATGCACGTACAGGCTTGTAAGCCAAGGGCCAGCCGGGCTGTCCTTGACAACATCCTTGTCGTACACCGCATCATCCATGGCTTCAATGATGAATCCGATTTTCGCATGGGCTTCGGCCAGACGTTTCTTCGTCGCCTCCCAAGCTTCGCCTTCCGCTCCGTTGACAGCCGGCTGGAACGTGTCGGTGTTGCTGATCCGCGGCTGAGCAGGAGTCTCGACTCCGTACCACTTGTTCAGAAAACGCTCTTTGTAGAAGATCAGATGGTGCACGTTCTCGCGGATCGTATTCCCTGCCTCGCCTGGCGGCCGCCAGTCGGCCTGCTCCTCCGTTACGCCTTCCAGCGCCATGCCGAGCGGCGGCTGCCAGTCCTCCTTGTCGTAAGCATGCTCCCAGCCTTTCTGCAGCAACTCCGTTTTGATTCGGGCCATTGGTTGTCGTCCTCCTTGTAGAGAATGGGATGTAACGATATAATGTCGTATAGCCGGTTACGTGGTTCTGTCGACAGTATACCCGAAACCGCTTTTGATGTAACGATCTATTATAATTTAGAACGTTTCATACTGAACCGGCATGGAGGACGGGCATCATGATCTGGGAAGATTACTTGAACAGCCAGTGGTACGATTGGAGAGGCAGCGGCGCGAGCGAGGAGCGGCTCGAACGTCCCGCCTGGAGATCTCAATTTTTGACCGAGCACGCCCTCGTCGATCCCGGTCCGCCTTCGCCTGAGGAGCTTCAAGCGATGCGGACGCTCCGCGGCAGCCTCAGGGAGCTGACTTCCCGTATCAGCGACTCTGTCCGTGTCGAGGAGGCTCCTCCGTTATCCGATACCGATTTTGCCTGCCTCAACTCCGCACTCGTCTCCAGCCCCTATACCAAAAGGCTGTCCTTCGGAAATGGAGCCCTCTCTCTCGTCGAGATTCCCTCGGAATCCGGCTGGCAAGGCATCATGGCGAAAATAGCCGCTTCCTACGCGGACTCCCTTGCCCATGGAGAGCTGGAACGATTCCGAATATGCGACAATCCCGACTGCCGCTGGATTTATTACGATACGACGCGCAATCGCTCGAAGCGCTACTGCGACGATAAATGCTGCGGCAATCTGATGAAGGTCCGGCGCTTCCGCGAACGGGCCAAAACCGCTTCAACCACGAGCAGACGAAAGAAGGATGAAAAATGAACGAATCCAAATTCCAGGCCGAATGTCTTGACGTAACCGACGCAGCCGTATCGGAGCAATTGCGCGCCTTGCAGACGGCCGCCTATCGGGAAGAGGCCCGACTGATCGGCTTCGACGGCATTCCCCAGATCGGGGAAACCCATGAAGCTCTGCTCGCCTCCCCTGCCGTCTTCTACGGCTGCCGTCTCGACGGCAGGCTGGCCGGCGCCGTCGCGATCGAGCGCGAGCCTTCGGGCATCGTCACGATCGCCCGCCTTGTCGTCCACCCCGATTTTTTCAGGCGCGGAATAGGGAGTTCCCTGATTCGCTTTGCTCTCGGCCTGTACTCGAACTCCGAATACCGGGTGTCGACAGGCACGGCCAACGATCCCGCAGTGCAGCTCTATCTCCGTTTCGGCTTCGAGGAGAGCGGCCGGGTCGAGATCGTTCCCGGCGTTTGGCTGACCGGTCTCCGCAGGAGTCCACGGCCGTAATCGTATTCCAGCTCGTCCTGCCGGTTATAAAAAAAAAAACGCATGGCGCTCATGGCGCCATGCGTTTTTTTGGCTTACAGCAGCGACTCCGCTCCATCCACGTATATATCGGTGCCCGTAACGTGGGAGGACAGATCGGATGCCAGATAAGTGACGAGATCCGCGACCTGGGCAGCCTTGCCCGGCTTCCCGGCGAGAGGATGGGAGCCCTCGGGATATTCCACCGGTATCGCAGCTTCCTCGGCTTCCTTGGTTTTGATCGTGCTGTCGTCGATATGGGTGTTGATCGCCCCCGGACAAACGGCGTTCACCCTGATCTTATGCGGGGCGAGCTCCAGCGCAGCCATCTTCATGAAGGCGACCTGCCCGGCTTTGGAGGAGCTGTAAGCGCTGGCGCCGGTATTGTTGAAGATCCGGTTGCCGTTGATGGAGCTCGTAATGATGATGCTGCCGCCGTTTTTCTTGAGATGCGGAATGCTGTACTTCACCGTGAGGAACGTGCCGCGCAGATTGATGCCAAGCGTCTCGTCCCAATCGTCCACATCCAGGTCCTCGATCGTCGTCCACACCCCGTTGATGCCGGCGTTCGCGAACACGACGTCGATTCGCCCGAAACGCTCGTATACGGAACGGATGCCAGCCTCGACCGCAGCGGCGTCGCTGACGTCGGTCGCCGTCACGATAGCCTCTCCGCCTTCGCTTTGGATTTCGTCCCTGACTTTCTCGGCATCATCCGGTGTGCGGTCCAGAAAACCGACCTTCGCTCCATGACGGGCAAAATCAAGCGCGGCGGCTCTCCCGATGCCGGAGCCACCTCCTGTAACGATCGCCACTTTTCCTTCCAGCAGCCGGCTGACGGTCATCTTTCATCATCCTTTCGATTATGTATCCTAGTTTTAGAATGGCTTCCATTCATCTATAGAATACTTAATCATCCCGATAACGGATGAATCGCCTCGTCAGCGGTAGACCGGCTGGCTGTGAGCGGCGCTTCCTTGCAGCTCCGGCGCTGCCGGCTCCGCCGGAAAGTCGGAAGCCGGAGGGGCGAGCAGGACAGTGCCCGCGATTCCAGCAAGAAGAAAAAAGATGACAGCAAGCAATTTCGCAAATGGCATGTCCCGCATTAAATGGCCTCTTTTCGATACATTATATTCACTAATTTTATTATTTCGATTTTATTAATCAATTTCCTGCCGATTTCAATCATTTTAATAAATTTAATTTTCGACAGGAACACGAGATTCCCGATGTCCATCTCTCCCTCTCCATTATTCAGTCCCATCCTCGCCGCGATCCCAACGCTTTTGCCGGATGCACCGCATGCCGCCTTTCCCTTATCTTCGCAACAAAAAAACAGGCAAGCAGTCCACTGCTTGCCTGTCGCTCACGAAGCCCTATAGGTTGAAAGGCATGACGCAGACCGGCTGCGAGACTTCAAAGCTACGGTCTGTATACTGAAGCTTGCCGGATTGGCGGTCGACACGGAAGAGAGCGATGTTGTTCGTATCTTTATTCGCAGCGAACAGCCAGTTCCCATCCGGCGTCAAGGCGAAATGCCTTGGATGCTCTCCCTCGGTATGGATATGCTGAACCGGCTTCAGCCGACGGCCCTCATCCGATCCCTCATAAACGACGATGCTGTCATGCCCCCGGTTCGAGCCGTAGACAAAGCGTCCATCGCTGGAGACGGCAATCTCGGCGCAGGTGTTCTCCCCTTCGTAGCCCTCCGGCAGCGTCGGAAGATAATGAAGCTCCGTCAAGCCTCCTGTTTCCGCATCATACTCCAGCACGCTGACCGTTGAATCCACTTCGTTGATGACATATGCGATATGGCCGTCCGGATGGAACGCCAAATGCCGGGGTCCGGCTCCCGCATGGATGTCATTGTCCCGCACAGGCTTCAGGGCGCCTTCTTCAACGGCATAGGTACGGATCAGATCAAGGCCAAGATCCTGGACGAACACATACCGGCCATCGGGGCT
This sequence comes from Paenibacillus sp. P22, assembly GCF_000469945.2. NCBI lineage: Bacteria > Bacillati > Bacillota > Bacilli > Caryophanales > Paenibacillaceae > Paenibacillus > Paenibacillus sp. P22. Next base: position 7,526 of record NZ_CBRA020000161.1, read on the forward strand.
GAACTGCGAGGAATGCGGATGCGGGCGGTCCTGCCGTTCCTCGTTCACGCTATGGCCCTCATGCTGCTGCTGGTCCAGCCTCGGACCGATCTTCCCGTCTGCGTCCAGCTCCATCAAGCCCACCATGCCGCCATGATAGCTGACGACGACGAGATGGCGGCTGTCCGGATCCCGCTGGATATGGCAGGTCGGGCCATCCGTAGTAGCCGCTTCGCTCAGCCTTTCCAGAGAATTGTCCAGCGGATCGAAACGGAACGAGACGGCGGCGCCCGTTTTGCCTCCTTCCGGCGATTTTCCCTCGGAAATGGCGTACACAAAACGTCCGGCCGGATCGATGTTCAGGAAGGTCGGATTTTTGAGCCCGTCCGCCTCCGCCAGCAGATCCAGGCTGAGCTCGTCTTCATTCCAGCGGTAGGCATACAAGCCGCTTCCATCCGGTTCCGCATAGGAGCCGACGAATACATACAATGGGTCCATGTTTCAACCATTCCCTTCTGCCTTCATGTTTGGTTTGTTCCTCAAGTCTTCGTCAGTTTCATCTCATCATGTCCTTCAAGTTCTTCCTGTCCTTCATGCTCTTCGTCATGCCTGCTATCGGCCGCCTCTCCGGTCACAGCAGCTAACGCTTGGGCAGAAGCTTCACATACGCATCCGAAAGCCCGAGCAGCTTGATCGTGTAATCGTAATCGCTCCGGTACTTGGAGAAGTCGGCGACCGGCTGCAGCGTCTTCAAGGAGACCGCCTTCCCGTCCTCGAATCCTTTGCCCGGCACGAACAGGATCTCTTCGTTGATGAACGAGCCCGACGGCAAGTAATAACGTTCTCCGAGAATATTGCGGTCGGTATTCAGCAAGTCGCGTCCGAATGCAGTGAAGCCTTCTTTTTTCAGCGAGATTCCCATCAGGTTGGCGACGGTCGGAAGAATGTCGAGCTGCCCTCCGATTCCTTCGACGACCTTGCCCTGCTGGCCGGGAACTCGGATGATGAGCGGAATGTTGAACCGGGAAATCTGATTGTGATAAGGAATTCCGAGCTCCTGCTGGATGAAGGCCGGATCGTTGCTCTGAGGCTGCAAGCCGAAATGATCGCCGTAAATGACGAGAGTCGTGTTCTCCCATAACCCCTCGGCCTTCAGCCTGTCCACCAGCATCCCGACGGCATCGTCCGTGTAATGGATCGCCTGCAGGTAATCGCCGAGCTGCGAGCCGGCCAGGGATTCATCTTCGATCAGAGTCTGCTTGTCCTTCGGGATTTGGAACGGAAAATGGCTCGATGTCGTGATCAGATGGGCGTAAAACGGCTTCCCTTTTCCGCTGAGCTCCGCCATTTTCCCTGCGGCGACCCGGTACAGCTCCTCATCCGATGCGCCGAAGCTGTTGAAATGGTCGTTGTTGTAGAACGGCTTGTCATAATACTTGTCGAAGTTGAGCGCCGGGTACAGCTTGTTCCGATCCCAGAAGCCCACATTGTTGATATGGAACGTATTCGCCTCGTATCCTTCGCCTTGAAGAAGTCTCGGCAGGCTCGGAAGCTTGCGGTTGCCGTAGCCGGTGGACATGGCGATCGTCCCGGTCGGGTAGATGGACGTGTTCGTCATGAATTCCGCATCCGACGTATTCCCCTGGCCGATCTGCTGGAAGAAATGAGGAAAATAGTATCCCTCGTTCGCGAGCTTGTTCAGGTTCGGAGTCAGTTCCTGGCCTTGCAGCTTCAGATGGATCGGGAAATTCTGGAACGCCTCCATCTGGATGATGACCAGATTCGTCCCCTTGGCGGCTCCGAACTCCTGAAGCGGCGCCGATTCGTCCTTGCGGTACGGATACGAAGCCTGCAGCTCCTCGATCTCCTGAATCGTCTTGCCGATATCGCCGGACGCAATCTCCTTGTTCTCCTCGCGGATCTTGATCGCGCTGACGACCTGATAATTGAAGACGCCGACGCTCTCGGCCTGCGCCAGCTCGCTCTGGGTCGCCTCCGCATCGCGGATGAACCAGAAGCTGCCGGCGAGTCCGGCAACCGTAAGCAGGGCCGCAGCCGGCTTCCATAGTCCTTTGCGTCCCTCGATTTTCCGTCCGCGCGTCCGGCGCAGCATCCATATCACGGCAATCAGGATGACGTCCGCGAAGTAGATGTAGTCCATCGGCTGGATGGTCGCGTCCACGCTCTCCCGGATCCCATAGACCTGGTTGAGGTTTCCGAGAGCGGTATAGGTCGCCACAGAGCCGAAATGGCTGAAATATAACGTGATCGCAAACAAGACGAGAGAATAAACGAGATTGAACCCCCAGTAGGCGGGTCCTTTGCCGCGGCGCGGGGTTAGAAGCTCCAGCAGCCCCGCCAGCACGAGCAGGGATGCAAAGTCGGCGACTACGGCAAGCGGCTCCAATCCGCCGAACAGGTTGTACCGCATCCACTCCAGCTTGGCCAGCATCAGAACGAACAAATAATAGAAAAGATTGCGGCCTTGAGAACGGGAGCCGGCTCCAACAGATTTCAACATATCGAATCCTTCTTCCTGGTGGCATCCTGCCATTTTCACCGTATCAGTATATCATAACGCAGGAATGCTTCGCATGAACGGGCTCCAAGCCCTGCTGCCAACGGGCTCATTTGAGAGCGTGACCGTCAGAAGATGGCCGACTCTGGTTTTCTTGGGCGTGGTTGTATCAAGACAACGAAGTTGGATGAAGCGATCGGCGGGCATTTATCCGACTCAAACGTGCTTTGCACGGATTCGTGGAGGGCGTTTAGCTCTTATGCGAATTCAAAAGGTTCGGCTCATTACCGATTCAAATCCGATGGAAAACAGCGCGTTAAGGGCGTTTACCATATCTAAAACGTGAACAGCTACCACAGCCGCTTAAAAAAATGGATGGACCGCTTCAATGGCGTTGCAACCAAATATTTGCAGCACTATTTGACATGGTTCCGTTATATAGACAGCAAGGAATATGAGAATACCTCATCGAAAAAGAAGAATATGTTGTTCAAATCGTGCTTGTTCACTGTTGACGACACGAATAAAAAGCTTCGGCTGTCTGCTTACTCCTGTTAAGCTAACTGGCAGGATAAGAAATTTTGGAAGGTTATTGATGCAATAGAAAGGTGGGAGAGTTTTGATCGAAACAAAACGTCTTATAATTAGAGAAATGGTGCAGTCCGATTATGATGCATTGTGCGGAATATTGTGTGATGAGGAAGTAATGCGTGCTGCTTATGGAAGAGAATTCAACTTAGAAGAAGCACAAAATTGGCTTAACAGACATCTTAAAAGATATGAAGAATATGGTTTTGGACTTTGGGCTGTTGTATTAAAAGAAACAAACGAAATGATTGGTCAATGTGGCTTGACAATGCAAGGCTGGAGAGAAAAAGAAATTTTGGAAATAGGATTTTTGTTTCAAAAAGCATATTGGCACAAAGGTTACGCAGCAGAAGCGGCAATTGCTTGCAAGGAATACGCTTTTTCAGTTCTTAATGCAATTAGGGTTTATTCTATTATTAGGGACACAAATATAGCCGCTCAAAAAGTTGCGGTTCGAAACGGTATGAATATTATTGATAAAGATACTAAGAATTTTAGGAATATAGATATGGAATTTTTTCTGTATTCTTTTGAGCGAACAAAATGAGCAGGTGAAAAAAGGTTTCCATGATGAACCCATATCCTGGTTGAAATTGAGCTAACGGACAACGATAGCTCAATGAACCGCCTTCATTCAATGCGGTTTTCTTATGCTCAAAAATCAACATTTGAGTTTAACACAGCCAAAAACAAAAACCGCCGAAATGGCGGTTTTTGTTCCGTCTCAATGCTTATTGCGGACGCGGACTGATTTGCGGAGCTTGGGCATGGAAGATGGCGGCTGCTTGCGGATGTAACGGATAAAAGCGGCGATCGCTTCGTCCGCCCGCAAAGCGTCGAGTGTCGTCAGCTCGCGCAGCACGAGGTCTGCATTGGTGTAAAGCGCGTGGATCTGGCGATGGCAGGGAGGGCAGAGAAGGGCTGTGCCTTTAAATGTTCCGCCCTGCTCCCGCGGCGTAAGATGATGCTCGGTCAAGCTGACTCCGGATCTCCCGCACAGCTCGCAGCGGCCCTTCGCCGTTCCGGTCTCCATTGACATGGGTCAAGCTCCTTCATGGCCTTTTCCATCAGCTTGCCCGGTCAAGGATGGGTTGATGCTTTTTTCGGTACGCCGTTAAGCCCGACCGCCTGGTCGTAGGCGTCGAAGATTTGACGGGCGACCGGCGCGGCTCCCCAGCCGCCGTAACCGCCCTCGGGAATGACAATCGCGACGGCCAGCTTCGGCTTGTCTGCCGGAGCGAAGGCGATGAATACGGAATTTTCCACCTTCACGCCGCCCGCAACGGTCTGCTGCGATGTTCCTGTCTTGCGCAGGAAAGAATAGCTGACCCCTTCGAAGCCTTGCACGCTTACTTTGGCCATTCCTTTGTAGATCGTGTTCCAATAGGAATCCGGGAAGGTGACCTGGTTAAGCACCTCGGGCTTATACGATTGGACGACGTTGCCTGACGGATCGAGAATTTCGTTCACGAATTGAGGCTTCATGCGCTTGCCTTTGTTGGCGAGCATGGAAGCGTACTGGGCCAGCTGCAGCGTCGTATATTTGCCGAGCTGCCCGAAGGAGGATCCGACAAGCGCGGAAATATTGCTGGACTCCTTCGCATCATGCGTATAGTCCTCCACGCCCTTCTGCTCGCCGAGCAGCCCGCTTTCCGTCGAAACGCCGAGGCCGAATTCCTTCATGTATTTATCCCATACGCCGACAGCATCCTTGCCGTATTTTTTCAGCAGCCGCTCGCCGACCATGGCGGACATGAACGCATTGGAGGAATGGGCGATCGCTTCGGAAGCGTTGATGTATCCGTTCGCTTTGTTGCTCGCATTCCGGATCGTCCTCTCGGAGCCTGTGGAACCGAATTTGTAGTAGCCGACATCATGGTATTCCTCCGTGGCCGAGAACAAGCCCTCATTCAAACCGATCAGAATGGAGAGCGGCTTCTGCGTCGAACCGAGGTAGACGAGAGAAGGAGTATGCTTCGTCTGCTCCTTGTCCGTCGCATACGGAGGCGATACAGAGCGGATCGTGCCGTTCCTCGTAAAGTAGAACAGCTCTTCCTTGGAAGGCGTGCCGTCCTTCCACTGGTTCGGATCGTAGTCCGGCATGCTGGCCATGGCGACAACCTTGCCGGTATCGACCTCCATCGCCACGGCAAAGCCGATCTTCGCCTTGTTGCCGGCGTTCTCCGGCTTCGTCGTCGAATGGCGCAGCTTGTCGATCTGCTCCGTCATCGCTTTCTGCGCCGTCAGCTGCACGGAGCGGTTGATCGTGAGCACGAGATCGTTGCCGCGGGTCGGCGCCTCGACTTCCGGCGGACCGATGATCCGCTGCAGGCGGTCGACCGGGAACGTCTTGACTCCGTTTTTGCCGCGCAGCTGCTCCTGGTACAAGTACTCAAGCCCGTCGTAACCGACCGTTTCCTCCGGCGAGTATTTCTCCGTCGGATCCGTTATTTCCTTGATCGCGTTATACTTGGTCAGCGTCTCGGGGGCGGTGCGGTAGCTGCGCAAGTAGCCGACGAGCTGCACCGCGACTTTGTCGGAGTCATAGTTCCGCACGTTCTCCTCGACGATGTCGACGCCCTTGAACTGCTCCTTGTTCTCCAGGAAATAAGCGATTTCCTTATTGTTGAGGTCCGACTTGATCTTGCGCGGCACGGAAATCGTGTTCGTCCGGAAGTTGAGGTCCATCTTCTTCTGGATTTCCTCCGCGGTGAGCTTGCCTTCGGGATCATCCTTGTCGGTGAGCCTCGCGAACACCTCGGCCAGCTTCTTGCTCATCTCGATGGCGATCTCCGGCTTGCGCTCGTCCTGGACGGTATACGTAAGCGTCTGGGTCGACGTCGAGAAGGCGATCGGCTTCTTGTCGGAATCGAGGATGTCCCCCCGGAACGGAGGAATGGCCACCTTGCTCGTGCCCTGCCATTCCCGCTGCGCCTTCAGCGTCGGTCCCTCTACGAACTGCAGCACCGCCAGCCGCACGATCAGGATGCCGAACAGCACGAAAGCGGCAAAAAAGAACGCATTGAGCCGAAACATGAACTGCCTGCGGATGACATAGTCCTTCTCTTCATCCCTGCCGACGATTTGCGGAGGCTTGCCGTTGGCGCCCTTCATGGCTTGCCTCCTTTCTCTTGCCCGATCGCGATTTCAGGAACAGCCGACACGGCGACATTTCCCCGCAAGGCCTTGGATATCATGCACGTCCGCTCGGCCTTCTCCGCCAGCTTCCCCGCCGTATCCGCCTGGCGGACAGAAGCGGAAGCAGGCAGCAGGATATCAGGCTTATGCGTGATCGACACATACGTATACACGCCGCTTGTCGTATCGACGACCGCTTCGGACCGCAGGGACAGCCTCTCCGGCTCGATGCCGGAACGCTCCAGCATGGCGGCGAGCGTGATGAGATAACAGGTCGATGCCGCTCCGAGCAGCATCTCGTCCGGATTCGTTCCGATGCCCGGACCGTCCATGACGGAGGGAATGGAGACAGCCGCATTCAGCCCTCCGGCTGCAATCGTCCCCTCTCCTCCTCTTCCCCCCTGCCATTCGGCTTGAAGTGTGAAAAGATGTTCCATCTCGCGCTCCTTCTATGACCAAGCATGAAATAATTGAACGACCGTATCCATTCATGAAATAAAAGCTGACATCATTATTGACCGCTTCGAAATAGGATGGTACATTTTCTAAAACTTTTAGCGATGCGCAGCGTCCATCCGCTGTGAAACCCGCCTCGAAGGGATGTAACCTGACATGTCCATGCCTTTATCCTCCTCCGCGCCCGCATCCGTCCGCAAAGACCGTTCCTGGGCCGCATACGCGGCTGTCGTCCTGCTTCTGCATGCAGCCGGGCTCGCCGGCCTGTTCCTGGCTGCAAGCCATCATCCCGCCTTCTGGGGACTCGGAATTCTGGCGTATACGCTCGGACTCCGGCATGCATTCGATGCGGATCATATCGCTGCGATCGACAATACGGTGCGCAAGCTCGTCGAGCTCCGCCGCAGTCCTCTGGGCGTCGGCTTCTATTTCTCCCTCGGCCATTCCAGCGTCGTATTCCTCATGGTGCTCGCCGTCGCCCTTTCCTTCCAATGGGCGCAGGAGCGCCTGCCGGCCATGCAGGAAATCGGCGGCCGGATCGGCATCACCGTCTCCGGCACTTTCCTGCTGCTCATCGGCCTGGCCAATCTGGCCGTCCTCATCCAGCTCTTCAAGCTGAGCCGGATATACCGGGAAGCCGAGCATCGGGAAGAGCTCGCCCGGCTGCTGGAGTCGCGCGGCTGGATCGCCAGGCTCGTCAAGCCGCTGACCGCCTTTGTCGGCAAGAGCTGGCATGTCTATCCGCTCGGGTTCCTGTTCGGACTCGGCTTCGATACGGCGACCGAAATCGGACTTCTCGCGCTATCGGCTACGGCGGCTGCGAGCGAGCTGCCCGCCTTCGCCATCCTTTCGCTCCCGATCCTGTTCGCAGCGGGCATGAGCATGCTGGACACAGCGGACGGAATCTTCATGACGCGTGCCTACAAATGGGCGGTGCAGTCCCCTGTACGGCATCTTCGCTACAACCTGACCGTAACGTTCCTCTCCGTGGCGAGCGCCCTGTTCATCGGAGGCGTCGAAATCGTTCAGATGCTGGACGGCTACTTGCATTGGCAGTCTCCGATCATGAAAGCCGTCGCCGCACTGGAATTTTCCGAGCTCGGTTATATGCTTGCAGCCTTGTTCGCCCTATCCTGGGGAATATCCTGGCTGGCCTGGAGAATAGCCGACGCGAAGGCCAAGGCGTCCCGAAATTGAGACGAATATGGACAGCGAAAAGTTTCCATCTTCCGCGTCTGGTGCACATCTCCTGCCGGCCGCCCTATCAAGCGCGGAGAGGCGTTCAGGAGCTGGAGCCTAATGACCGGCGCCGCCCGGCTCCAGCTGTTCTACTCGTCTTATTGTACCATATCGCACCGCATCGAACATGTCTGTCCGGACCTCTTCATCTAATAAAACTCGCCCCCGGCCTGCCATCAGCCGGGGGCGAAATCAGGTAAGCTGCCGGATTACAAGCCGTACTCGTCCTTCGGCTTCGGCTTGCGCTTGATTTTATTCTGTACGGCAGGCAGATGCCTCATGCTCCGCAGCATCGGGCCTTTGCACATCGGGCACAGCTGCGACTCGGCCGCGAATTCGTCGCGGACCCATGCCTTGCAGTCGGCGTTGCGGCATTTCCATATTTTTGTAGGAATCAGTTCGGGTTTCGTATCTTCGGAAGTCGTCAAGAGGGTGCATTCCTTTCTTATGTCGGGTCAGTCTGTTGACGCCGTCCCGTCGCAGAGACAGCCTGACTACTATACACCTCTGATCCTCGCAAAGTAAAGACTTGACAGCTATTCCGGCTGCACCCGGTACCAATACGGATAAGCCTCGCGATAGCCGAGCTTGGCGTACAACGCTTCTGCCGGCTTGTTGCCGGTGACGACCTGAAGATAGCTCTGGCGCACTCCGCGCTGCGCCGCCCAGCGGTACAAGCCGCGGATGAGCTCGGCAGCGTGGCCGCGTCCCCTGCAGTCAGGAGCCGTCACGATGTCATAGAGCCCCAGGTAATCCCCGTCAAGCACTCCGACTCCGAGCGCGACCGGCCGGCCTTGAGCATACAAGACAGCGAAAACGCGAGGCAGCGGCGAGGAATCGAACATGGAGACGAAGGTTTTCTCCTCGCTCGCTTTGAGCCCGTTCCACTCCACAAGCAAGGACAGCCAGTAGGATCTCGGCTGGTCCTCCAGCACGAGCTCGCCCGCCCCTGCCGGCACAGCGGCCGGTATCGGCGTTACCATCACCGTGGATGGATCTGCGATCCGGTACCCGCGTCGCGCAAGCACGGAATCGAGATGCTCCGGCTCCGTGAACGGCGTGATCTTGAAGATGGCAGGCTGGCTGGTCTCCCGGTAAAACTGCTCGCAGCGGCTGATTTTATGTTCCAGATGCTGTTCCATCGGACCGAAATGATGCAGCGGCTGAACCGAATTGGATCTCTTTGTATACCCTTGATTGGCTTTGACGAGCCATCCGCCCAGGCTTCTTGTCTGCAGAGCCGGCCAGCTGTTGAGCGCCGCCTCTTCAACTTCATAGTATGCTTTCAATGGAGTCCCTCCGAATCTGACTGAATCTCATAGGTATAAATATACTTTATTATTTATTTTTATTCAATTTTCTTTTTCCTATGCCTGCATTCCTGGTTAACGAAAAAAAACATCCTCCCCCTGAGGGAAGGATGCCTATGGCCGATGTCTCTTCAGACCTGCGCGGACAGGAGCCATGTTTTTCAGGCCTGCGCGGCTTGACTCTTCAGCACATTGAGCTCGACCTCGATGTTGCCTCTTGTCGCCTTGGAATAGGGGCACAGCTCATGGGCTTTTTCAGCCAGCTTGCGGGTCTGCTCCAGCTCCGCTCCCGGAATGGATATATCCAGCCTTACCGCCAGAGCGAAGCTTTCCCCTTCCTTGAAGATCGACACATGGCCGGTCACCTCGGCTCCGCCTGCATCGATTCCCTGCTTGCGGGCAGCGAGCTGAAGAGCGCTTTCGAAGCAAGCCGAGTATCCGGCCGCGAACAGCTGCTCCGGATTGGTCGCTTCGGCGCCGCTGCCGCCCAGTCCTTTCGGCATCGCCAGCGGCAAATCCAGAACGCCATCCGATGATTTGACGCTGCCCTGACGGCCGCCGCGGGCCGTTACCTCCGCTGTATAGAGTGCATCCATGTTGCCTCTCCTCGCTTTCGGTTCATTCATTCGTACATGCTTGAATATAACCTTCCGGACCCGATTTTAATCGCAAAAAATCCTCCGGGAGGACATCCCCGGAGGATAGCGTTCAAATCAGCTTCATGCCGCTATAGGTTCCGATGAGCTGCAGCATCCGGTTCGGGAGCGGCAGCACGAACTGCATCGCGCCCAGCGCAAAGCGTCCGCTCCGGTTATGCATCATCGCCGAGGCGACCTGGATGCGGTAAGACGGTCCTTCCGTGAAGCTGACCGCGTATTCGGCGGTCCCATCCTGATAGGCGCGTAATGGAGCCGCAGGCTTCTTGGGATTGGCGAACGGCACGATGCTAACCATGTCCTCCAGCTTCAGATGATAGTTGGCATGGGGTTTATGATAGATAAGTTCGGAAGTGGTGACGGTCATGCCGAAATCCGGCTTTTTGATCGATAAGAGCAGAGTTCCCTCCAGCTCGCGAACGGGAATGAAATCGGAATTCAAGGGCGCTGCCTCCTTTCGGTTAGGTACCAGCATATCATAAACCGGCGCTTCCGGCCAAAGTCCGGCTCCATGCCAAACAGCGCCTGCGAGGGACCGGCAGAGGCCGGATTCCAGCAGGCGCTGCGGTTCCGAACGAAAGGCGGTTCCGTTGCCGTGCGAGACGTCTAATGCGTTTGCTGTCCGCCGGAAATGCTGCTCCGGACTTCCTGTTCGGCCGCGCTCACTCGTTCCTTGAGCTTGCGGATTTGCCTCAGCTGCGCGTCCGCCTGCACCTGGATCTGATTTTCCATCATGCTCAGCTCGTGGACGAGCTCCTGCATCGTGTTCACCAGTCCGCGGACTTTCTCGCCGCTGCTGTCCGCTCCCGCACGGTGCAGGGCGGCCTTGCCGGCCTCCTGATCCTGGATGCGCTTCATGCGCACCTGCTCCTGGAATTGCTCATAGCTCATCGTAAGGCTGTTGATCTCCTCCGAGCCGGAAGCTCCCTGCTGTCCATTCATGTTCATCTCTGATTCCTCCTATTGGGGCTGCTGCCTGGATATCCTTAGGATGCCCGCTTTCTCACCAAGTATGTCCAGTCGCGGCCGGGATGACCAGCTCCGTCAGGACGCGGCGGGAATAGATCGACTTGTTCCGTCCGTCCAGGCTTTTGCGCACTACGACCGTCATGTCCAGCGACGGAATGACGAACAGGTATTGTCCCCCGTATCCGAAGGCGAAATAGTAGCCGGGGCCGTCCTGCTTGCTTTCGGGGGACACCCACCAATGATAGCCATAGCAGCCGTAGATGGACGGCTCGTAATGAAGAAGACCTTTATGATGAGGCTTCTGCGAGTCCGCGATCCAATTCGGAGGAATGATCGCCTCGCCGTTCCATCTTCCTTGCTGAAGATAAAGCCTTCCGAACCGGGACAAATCCTTCATGCTCATCGACAGTCCGGCGCCAGCCTCATGCCCTTCTCCGAGCCGGTTCCATCTGGCGCTGCCGATGCCGGCCGGACGGAACAGATTTTTGCGGGCGAACGAGGGCAGGCTTTCCTGCGCGGCGCGGGTGAGAATAACGGAGAGCAGCTGGGAGCCTCCCGTATTGTACGTAAACGCCGTTCCCGGCTCATGCGCGAGCTCTCTCCCCAGGACGAATGCGGCCGGTGATGCGGCCTTCTTCATCTCCCAATACGGCTTGTCGAAATCCGGCCAATCGAGGCCGCTCGTCATCGTGAGCAGATGCTGTATCGTAATGTCCCGCTTGCGGGGATCGTCTTCGATCGCCTTGGCGATCCCTTCCTCCTCCATGTCCAAATAAGAGAAGACCGGGTCTGAGACGCTGCCGATCAGTCCCTGTCCGACCGCGATTCCGATCAAGGCCGACAGCACGCTCTTCGTGCAGGAATAGATGGAAGCGGGACGATCCGGGCCGCCGGCCGTCCACTCCAGCAGAACCTTGCCGCCTTGCTCCGCATAAATGCCTTTGATTTTCCAGCTGTCCAATTGCATGGCCTGCTTGTCCGTCAGCATAATGGCCGAACCGCATCGGGACGCTGCCGTTGCCGTCATGGTGGATACCCCCTTGCCGATCCCTGCTAATAGAATGATGCCGGATGCTCCGGCTTATTCGAATGGATTCCAATACACGCCTTCTGCTTTATTGAAACAGTCGGACCGCTCCAAGTCAAAAAGAGTTGTCCGGATGCCCGGATATGCATCCCGCCGCGCAGGCCATCCGTCGACGGCTATCGGCTCTACCGGCGGAAAAACAAAAAAGGCTTCGCGCCTCGATATCGAAGCGCGAAGCCTTTCGTCGATTCCCTGGAGAAGTCGGCCGATGCCGATCAGCCCGTCTTGCGCAGCTGCAGGCCGCTGCCCAGACGCTGCAGCAGAATAGCCGACAGCTCCTCCGGCCGGCTCCAGACGATCGGAGTCAGTCCTTCCAGATGAGGCAGGCTATCCGCGCCGCCGTCCTGCACCGTCCAGATGACGGGCACGCCCGAAGCCGCGGCGCTGCCTGTCGCCAGATAAGCCTCCGGCGGATTGCCGGTCAAGTCGGCCAGCAGCAGGTCGGCAGCAGCAGCCTGCTCGAGCAGGCTTCGCCCGTCCTCTTCATCCCGGGTCAGGATGCGCGGGATGTAGCCGCATTGCTGCAGCAGCGGCAGCACATGGCCCGCCCACTCCGGCAGCTCTCCGCCCTTGTCGGCGAACACCAGCGCGCAGGTTTTCGCCGTGCGGCCGGATACGGCCAGCTCCGCGCGGCTCCATCCGCCTTCCGTCAGGCTGAACGTCGATCCCGTCCGTTCGATGAGCTCCTGCTCTCGCAGCATCTCGATGACATAGACCATCTCCTGCAGGTTCTGGGAGTAGGTCAGATTATAGCTGCGCGACAAGCGGTGGATGACGACCGGATCTCCCGGCGACTCGCTGTTCCTGCGCAAGAAGGCCAGCAGCCTGTCTGCTTTCGCTTCGACCGTCGCAGGCACCTGCGGTGATGCCGGCAGCATCTCGACCTGCTCGAGGTCTAGCCGGATTTCCTTGCCGCAGTCCGCCATTTCCCGTATATATGCCGACGCCAGCGGGAACAGCTCGCGCTGCCGCGGATAAGAGAGCATGCCGAGCCGGTCGTACGTTCCTTCGGCCAGCGAATATTCCGCCCCCGGCGCGCAGTCGCAGCCGATAAAGCGCTCTTCCTGCGCCGGGCCGGCCTTCACCGGCACGATCGCGTCGCAAAACAAACATCTTTTTGTATACATGATGATTCCCTCCAATACCAAACCCTTCGTCCCAGTGTACAGGACTTCAGGGGGCACAGTCGGTTAAGGTTCTCTCATGAACCTCTAACGATTCTCATATTAGGAGGCTTCATTTCCAGAAAATTGGCTCCGGTAAAGCTCCGCATAAATGCCTCCACGGGCGATGAGCTCCTCATGCGTGCCCTGTTCCGCTACGGAGCCTTTGTCCATGACGAGAATGACATCCGCGTCCCGGATCGTGGAGAGCCTGTGGGCAATGACGAAACTCGTCCTGCCTCTCATCAGCTCCTTCATCGCATGCCGGATCTGCACTTCCGTGCGCGTATCCACGCTGCTCGTCGCCTCGTCGAGAATGAGGATGGCGGGATCGGCCAGCAGCGCCCTCGCGATCGTAAGGAGCTGCTTTTGCCCTTGGGACAAGTTGCTGGCGTCCTCGTTGAGTACGGTCTCATACCCTTCCGGGAGCGTGCGGATGAAGAAATCGGCATGCGCCGCACGGGCCGCATCCTCGATTTCGGCGTCGGTCGCCTCCGTGCGGCCGTAGGCGATATTGTCCCGGATCGTGCCTTTGTACAGCCAGGTATCCTGCAGCACCATGCCGAACAGGCTGCGCAGGCTCCCTCGGGTGAGCTGGCGGATATCCCGGCCGTCGATCGTGATCTTGCCGCCGTCCACCTCATAGAAACGGAGGAGCAGGTTCACGAGAGTCGTCTTGCCCGCACCGGTCGGACCTACGATCGCCGCCGTCTGCCCGCTCTTCACTTCGATCGACAGCCCCTTCATCAACGGAACCTCCGGCTTGTAGCCGAAATCCACCGATTCGAAAGCGACATTTCCACGGATGCCGCGTCCGGCTTCCGACGTGCCGTCCGGCTCTTCTTCCTGTTCGTCCAGCAGCTCGAATACCCTCTCCGCCGAAGCCGCGGTCGATTGGATGATGTTGGCGATGTTCGCCAGCTGCGTGATCGGCATCGTGAACTGTCTCGCATATTGGATGAACGCCTGGATATCCCCGATCGAGACGCCGCCCCGGGTCACCATCAGTCCGCCGACGACGCTGATCAGCACATAGCCCAGATTGCCGACGAAGGACATGAGCGGCATCAGCGTGCCGCTGATGAACTGGGCGCGCCAGGCGGACTGGTACAGCTTGCCGTTGATGGCCTCGAAGCGCTCCACCGACTCCTTCTCCCGGCCGAACGCCTTGACGATCCGGTGTCCGGTGAACATTTCCTCGACATGGCCGTTCAATTCGCCGATCGACCGCTGCTGGCCGGCAAAATGCTTTTGCGACCGCTTGGCAACCGCCTTGGTGACCAGGAAGCTGAGCGGCAGCGTGACAAAGACGATCAGCGTAAGCAAGGGGCTGATCGTCAGCATCATGACGATGACGCCGACGAGCGTGACGGCCGAGGTGATAAGCTGAGTCAAGCTCTGCTGCAGCGTGCCGCTGATGTTGTCCACGTCGTTGACGACCCGGCTCAGAATATCGCCGTGCGACTTGGCGTCGTAGAACTGCAGAGGGAGCCTCTGCAGCTTGTCGTCCACTTCCTTTCTCAGCCGGTATACCGCTCCTTGGGTAACGCCAGCCATCAGATATTGCTGGACGTACCCGAACAGAAAGCTGAGAACGTACAAGCCTGCCAGCCATCCCAGAACATGCAGCAAGCCGGCATAATCGAACGGAACGCCGGCAGCTCCATTCATTCTCGCCACGACGCCCTTCACAATGATGTCGGTCCCGTGCCCGAGCAGCTTGGGACCGACGATGGAGAACACCGAAGCTGCAATGGCGCTTGCCAGCACCAGCAGCAGCCTGAGCCGGTAAGGCTTCAGGAACCGGAGCAGCCGCAGCATCGTTTTTTTGAATTCCTTGGGCTTCTCTCCGGGCATCATCGCTCCGGGACCCGGCCCTCCGCCCATCCGCGGAATCGCGCCGGGATGGCGTCCCGGCGGCGTCCGCCGTTCCTCGCTCATGCCGATTCCTCCTCTGTCCGGAGCTGGGATTCCACGATTTCGCGGTAGACGCCGCAGCTCTCCATCAGCTCTGCATGGGTGCCGTCGCCAGCCAATCGCCCTTCATCCAGCACCAGGATCCGATCCGCTCCCATGACGGAGCTCACCCGCTGGGCAACCACCAGCACGGCGGCTCCACCTGTCTCCTCCGCCAGCGCGGCGCGAAGCCTCGATTCCGTCGACGCGTCCAGCGCCGAGAAGCTGTCGTCGAACAGATACAGATCGGGGCGCCTCACAAGCGCCCTCGCGATCGACAGCCGCTGCTTCTGCCCTCCGGACAGGTTGGCTCCGCCTTGGGCGATGTCCGTCGAGAAGCCTTCCGGCATCGCTTCGACGAAGCCGGCAGCCTGCGCCACCTCAGCGGCATGGCGCACTTCGGCATCCGTCGCATCCTCCTTGCCGTAGCGGATGTTGCCGCTCACCGAGCCGGAGAACAGCAGCGCCTTCTGCGGCACGAGGCCGATTCCTGCGCGAAGCTCTTCCTGGGACAAGCTTCTGACATCCCTGCCCCCGACCCGCACCTCGCCCTCTCCCGCATCGTAAAACCTCATGATGAGGTTCAGCAGGGTCGTCTTGCCGGAGCCGGTGCCCCCGATGACAGCGGTCGTCTCTCCCGCCCTGGCCGTGAAGCTGACCCGGTCCAGCGCCGGCCTCTCGGCACCGGGATAATGGAAGCTCACTTCGCGGAATTCAACCTCCCCGCGAGCTGCGCCTGTCCTCGGCGAAGCTGCGGGCGACGGCTTCGCCTGCCCGTCGGTTATCGTCGGAGCGATATCCAGCATCTCGTTGATCCGGGCTGCGGAAGTCGCTGCGCGCGGCACCATGGCGAACATCATGGACATCATGACGAGCGAGAACATGATCTGGCTGGCATACTGGATGAACGCGATCAGGCTGCCGATATTCATGTCTCCCGCATCGATCCGCTTCGCTCCGAACCAGACGATGAGCACGGTTGTCAGGTTCATGATGAGCATCATCGTCGGCATCAGGATCGCCATCATCCGGTTGACGCGCAGCGCCGTATCGGCCAGATCGCGGCTGGCCGAGTCGAACCTGCCCTGCTCGTACTCCCCGCGATTGAAGGAGCGGATGACCCGGATGCCGGTCAAGCCTTCGCGCAGAACGAGGTTCAGCTTGTCGAGCTTGACCTGCATCGCCCTGAACAGCGGAATCGCCTTGCGCATGACGGCGAAGATCGTAAGGCCGATGACCGGAATGACTGCGACAAGGAGCAGGGATAGCTTCGCATCCTTGGAGAAGGCCATGATCAGCCCGCCGATGCACATCATCGGCGCGCTGACCATCATTCTCATCATCATGATCAGAACCTGCTGCACCTGGTTGACGTCGTTCGTCGTCCTGTTGATCATCGAGGCCGTCCCGATCCGGTCGAACTCCGGCAGCGAGAACTTCTCCGCATGCGCGAACAGCTTCGAGCGGGCGCTGCGGCCGAAGCCGGAGGCCACACGGGACGACAGGAAGCTGGATGCGATGATGCAGGCCGCACCCGCGGCGGACACGAGCAGCATGAAGCCGCCGATTCTCCAGATATAAGGCACGTCGCCCTTCAAAATGCCCTTGTCCACGATGTCCGACAGCAGCGTCGGAAGATACAGGTCGGACAACGATTGGCAAAAGACAAGCGCCAATACGGCCGCAATCTGAAGCCGGAATGGCTTCAGCAGCCGAAACAGCTTGAACAAGGCTTTCCCTCCTTATTTTACTTCTAAACCAATTCATTCCTACTCATCTTAATCTTCGCCGAAATCTTCTGTCAAACAAGGTCTTCACCCGCTTTTTCAGCGGTCCGATCCCTGTTCCGCAGCTTCTTCGCTCCCGGCCCGGGAGGCCGCTGGGAACGAAGCTGATAGAACAAGCCGCTGGCGTCCGACCATTCCCCATAGAGGATTTGCCTCTCATCATCGATGCCGATATGCGCGAGCAATCCGAGCAGCCACTGGCGGTCCCTGCCCAGCGACTCCAGCGCCCTGTCGACGATGTCTCCGTCCTCGATCACGCTCACCGGCAAGGAAGGGCTGTCCGGCTCCTCCTTTTGACTGCCGCCTGCGGCCGGCTTGCTCAGGACGCTGATGCTGCCGTTGGTCTCGAACAGCGCATAAGCGACATCGCGCACGGAGAAGACGCCGTTCTCGCGCAGCAGCATGCTCAATTGGCCGAAGTCCAGATTGTTCCTCTTCATCGCCGCACGGTCGATGATTCCTTCCCGGATGACCAGATCCGGCGAGCCCGTCACCCGCCTGGACAGCCAGGGAATCCGGTTCAGCAGCTTCTCCATGCCGTAGGACAGCAGCGTCCAGACAGCCAAGGCGAACACGAGATGGCCGTATCCGACCTCCTTGTCGTAAATGGTATTGCCGACCAGCTCGCTTAGCATGAGCGAAGATACAAAGTCGAATGCGGTCAGCTGCGAAATCTCCTTTTTGCCCAGCACTCTCGTCATGATCATCAGGCTGACAAGCGCGATCAGCAGCTTGAGCGCAATTTGCCCGAACAATGGGTCCATTCCGTCCCTCCCCCGGTGTCGATCCGAAAAAAAACCGGACCGCGGAACGGTCCGATTTCCTGTTTCCTATGGCTTCGATAGGAGCGCTTCGATTAGCGAAGCTTTTCCATTTCATTTGCGGCCTCGGCGCCTTCCGGCTGGGCAGCAACCGTATCGGAGGCGTTGCCGTATTCCTCCAGCGTCTTCCAGGCATCCGCGTCGTCGAAGCGGCCGGAATGAGCTTGCCTGCTCTCTCCCGCTCCCGTCGGCGGCAGCGTCATGACCTCTTCTTCGACGGGGCGGTACTCCCCACTTTCCCGTTCAGGAACGTTGTCGACCGTATGCCGGGTCGAGGGAATCGCTTCAAGACGCTCGTACGGAATCGGTTCTCCGGTGGAAGCATCCAGGCCGTACTTGCCTTCCTCCATCAAGCTCAGCGCGCGGTTCACCTGAGCGAGCTTCTTGCCGAGCTTTTCGTCTAGCGCCATGTCGCGCTCTTTCTCGAACGTGACGGTCCCGGAATCGGCCGGATGATTGTCGTAGCTGGACAGCTCCCCGTCGGAATCGGTGGCGGTCAGGGGCGCTCCCTCCAGATCGGTTTCCCGATTGAGGTCGAAGTGGGCCTCCAGCTCCTTCTTCTCCTGCAGCAGGCTGTTCTTCAGAAAGTCCAGCTGGGATGGCTTGAGATGTTTCATGCTGTCTCCTCCTAAGCAATTCGTTCTATAGCTACCTATACCCTCAGGAGGCGGCAAATGAAGCAAGCGTCACCAGCGGAATGGCCGCAATGCCTCAGCGGCCCGCCGGGGATTCTCCCGCGTTGACAGCGTCCTCGCTCACGCCGCCGGCTGCGTCGATCAGGAGGGCGTTGAGACGGCCGCCCGCCGAGCAGCCGCCGTCGATTCCGATCTTGTCTCCGCCGAACCAGACCGACGGCTCCTTCTGGAATTTGATCGTACGAGTATGGCCGAAGACGACGGTTTTGCCCGCCGTCACCGGAGCGTGGTGAAACGGCTCCCTTATCCACATGAACAGCTCTCTGGGCTGATCCTTCCAGCTGATCCCGGCAGCCGGATCGATCCCCGCATGAACATAAATGAAGGCTTCGTCCTCCGCATGCAGATCGAGGCTGTCCAGCAGCTCGACATGCTCCTTGAATTCGGTGCGGATAAGCCGGAGCATGCCGGAGGCGTCTGCCGCCCCGCGGTATTCCGTTCCGGCGGCCCGAGCGTAGCTCCGCAGCGTTTCATGCCCTCCTTGCCCGAGAAACTTGTCAATCAGCTCAGGCTCAGGATGGCGCAGGCATTGGAGGAAGCGCTGGTCATGATTGCCTCTCAGCGCGGTCGCCCGGCCCCCGCCTTCGCGCAGCAGAGCCAACACGGCGTTGATGACGCCGCAGCTGTCCGGTCCTCGGTCCACGTAATCGCCGAGCAGGATCAGCCTGTCCTCACCGGGGCGATAACCGACTTTCTGCAAAAGCTTTCCAAGCTCACGGCTGCAGCCGTGAATGTCGCTGATGGCGATCGTTCGAAATCTGTCCATGTAGGAGCCCTCCTTGTTGTCGCCCTCTTAATTGCGGTTGCCGGCGCCGATTTGCTACAATACACCGGAAGCAATCAGCGGAAGGGATGATGACGAATGTTGTCTGCAACTAGAGTCCAAACGAAAGAACAGCTGGAGCAATGCCTCCATATCCGCAAGGAAGTGTTCGTCCGTGAGCAGGGAGTTTCCATCGAAGAAGAGCTCGACCATTACGACGAGTCTCCGGAGTCGTGCATCCACGTTCTCCTGACCGATGACGCCGCGCCGGTCGGAACGGGCCGGGTCAAGGCTTTCGAAGGAAGCAGCGCCAAGCTGCAGCGGATCGCTGTCCTGGCCTCCATGCGCGGCCGCGGCGCCGGCTCCGCCATCGTGCAGGCGATGGAGCAAGCCGCTCGGGAAGCAGGGTACGGCCGCGCCGTGCTTGACGCCCAATGCCAGGCGGAGCCGTTCTACGCCAAGCTCGGGTACAAGCCCGTGTCGCCCGACATTTTCCTCGATGCAGGAATTCCGCATGTCAGGATGAGCAAGGAGCTGAGCTAGTTCCGGACGGAAGGATGAATGGCCTCCAGGAATTCGCTGTTCACTGATTTTCGCATTATATTCCATTTTGGAACAGCGAGATTCTACCGTTTCATCGAATTTCCTGCCGCCCTTTCTTCCAGGCAACGCAACTAAAGATGGGATCCATCAGGCAGAGAACGTCAAAAACCCGCATGCGGAGTCGCCCTCGCATGCGGGTTTTCAATTTTACGTCCGGCTAGTCTTGCTTGAGAGCGTCCTTGGCGGCCGCGATCAAGGCGTCGTAGAACTCGTCGTTGTCCTCGAGCTCCTCCTCCACCGCTTCGATCTCCGCTTCCGGCCCGGCTTCGTCCTTGAAAAACAAGCCGTATGCCCAGTCCTTGCCTCTCTTGTTGCTCTGCAGCGCAATTTCGTATGCCTGCTTATGTCCTTCGATCTTGAATTGCACTTGTCCGACATAACCGCCGTCTTCGGCAACCGTCATCTCGGCATGGATGATTTCCCACTTCACCTGCTGCTTCCCCCTCGTCGTTCATGACCTTATCATACTTAACCTTGTCCCGGATTTCCAGCGCCATGGTCCCGGCCGCGGCGGCGGACGGAAGAAAAAGCGGGGAGGGTGTGATAACATACGAAGGACAGGAAGTCATCCGGCATTTTCAGGAAAGGCGGACAGCGCAATGAATCCATCCCATCCGACCCACCCGACCGACGAAAACAAGGCTTGCGAGGAAGAACAGGAAGGCCGCAACGCCGAATCCCGTCCGTGGATAAAAGCTGTCAAGCGCTTGAGCCGATCTATCGGATCAAGGCGCTGCGCCTGCTGCTGCCGCTATTCGTCATCGGACTTGTCTTTTTTGAAGGCAGGCATCTGTTCCATGACATGTCGGCCGGCACGATGCTCCGCGAGCTGCGGCGGCTGCCGGACAGGGACATGCTCCTGCTGCTGGCGGCAGGCCTTGCCGCCGCGGCCGCCATGAGCGGCTACGACTTTGTCGTCCGCCGCCACTTCAGGCTCGAGATGAGCCGCTGGACGACCTTCCGCTTCGGATGGATCGCCAATACGTCCAACAACGTGCTCGGCTTCGCCGGCTTCACCGGAGCCGGCCTCAGGGCGCTGCTCTACAGGGGCGAGGGCGTGCCGGTGCAGACAGCGGCCAAAGCCGTCGTCTTCCTGTCGCCGGTCATGATCGCCGGCTTGTCCATCATGGCCTGGGGAGACGCTCTCGGCCTCCTCCATGCCTCCAAGCTGTTCGATGCGCACCCCTGGCTGTACCCGGCCGTCTGGGGCATGGCGCTGTACGTTCCGCTGTTTCTGGCCATGCAGCGCTCCAAATTGTACGCCCGCTGGTTCAACCGGGGCGAAAGCCAGCTGCCCTGGCGCGTCATAACGGCAAGCCTCGGCGCTTCCCTGCTGGAATGGCTGTCGGCGGCGGCGGTATTCACGCTTGCGGCGCACATCATGCTGCCGGAGCTGCCTGTCGATACGGTGCTCGGCATCTATGTCGCGGCCGCAGTGGCCGGCCTGGTGAGCATGGCGCCTGGAGGCGCAGGCGCCTTCGACCTCATCGCCGTGCTGGGACTGCAGCTGTACGGCGGCCATGCCAACCGGGCGCTCGCCATCCTTCTGCTGTTCCGCATCTTTTATTATCTGATCCCATGGATCATCGGCCTCATGATGGCCGCGATCGAGCTCATTCCCCGCCGCAAGCGGAATCCGTTGACCGAGAACGGAAAAATGCAGAATGCGTTCAACGCCTGGCAGCGGTTCTGGTCCTGGCCCGGACAGAACGCTTATATCGGAGATGTCGGCGTATGGGCGCTTTCCAAGCTCGTGCTCGCGGCCGGAGCGGTGCTGCTGCTGTCCGCGGCGACGCCGGGCCTGCTCGGCAGGCTGGAGCTGACCGAAGGGCTGCTCACGCTGCCGGTCATGCATATTTCCCATCATCTTTCCGTCATGATCGGAATCGTGCTCGTCATGCTGTCGAGAGGAATTTCTCTCAAGGTGAAGCGGGCCTACATCGCCGTTCTCGTCCTGCTCGTCGCAGGCGCAGGCTTCACCTTCGCCAAGGCGTTCGACTATGAGGAAGCCCTGTTCCTGCTCCTCGTCGCCCTGCTGCTGTGGATTTCCCGTTCCCGCTTCTATCGCCGGAGCGCGCCGCTCGGGGCGGGCCGGATCGGGGCCATGCTGGGCATATCCGCCGTGGTGGCGTTTCTGTACAGCTTTGTCGCCGACCATTCCGGCAAAGGATTCCTGCATCATCTTCCGCGCTCGTTCGACCGCAGCCTGCTGCTGTCGTCCGGCGAGCATGCGGCAGGCGCCGCTCTGGGACTTGCCGGAGCCTGGATCTTCCTCGCCGCCCTCCTGCTGCTGCGTCCCGGGCGGCCGCCGGGCTCGGCTCCGGATGAGCAGGACCTGGAGAAGCTTTCTGCCTTTGTCGGAGGCAAGCAGGGCAATCCTCTCACTCCGATTCTGTATACAGGCGACAAGAGCCTTTTCTGGGCCGCAGACGGCGAAGCGCTTATTCCCTATGCCGTCATCCGCGGCAGGCTGGTCGCTCTCGGCGATCCGCTCGGTCCGATGGAGCATGCGAGCAGGGCCGTGCAGGAATTCCAGGCGTACGCGGACCGTTATGCGATGACGCCCGTCTTTTACCAGGCAAGTCCGGACTATCTCCCCGTCTATCATGAGAACGGCTTGCGCTTTTTCAAGCTCGGGGAAGAAGCCTTCGCCGATCCTGCCGCCTTCACGCTTGCAGGCAAAAGCCAGGCCGCCCTGCGCAGCGTGCGCAACCGCTTCGACCGGGAAGGCTTCAGCTTCCGCATGGCGGCGCCTCCGCACAGCCGCGAGCTTATGGACGAGCTGCGGACGGTGTCCGACGCCTGGCTTGGCGGCCGCCGCGAGAAGGGCTTCTCGCTCGGCTGGTTCAAGGAAGACTATTTGCAGCGTTTTCCGATTGCGCTGATCAGCGGCCCGGACGGCAGGACGGCGGCCTTTGCCTCGCTCGCCCCATCGGAGGACGGCGGCAGGACGATGTCGGTCGATCTGATGCGGCATCTGCCCGGCGCCCCCAATGGCGTAATGGACCTGCTGTTCATCCGCCTGCTGGAATGGTGCAAGGCCGAAGGCTTCGAACGCTTCAATCTCGGCATGGCTCCGCTGGCCAGCGTGGGCGGCAGCAGCAAGTCCTTCCGCGAGGAGAAGCTTGCCCGTCTCGTGTTCCAATATGGAGGGCATTGGTACGGATTCCAGGGACTGCGCCGCTACAAGGAAAAGTTCGACCCCGCCTGGGAGCCGCGCTACTTGGCTTATCCCGAAGGAGCGAGCCTGCCGCTGCTGCTGCTCGATCTCGTCCGGCTTGTCTCCCGGAAAGCGGACTAGCGGCGAAGCCGATTCGTCATCTTCTTTTCAGCTGGCCTTAAGCTTCGGATGATACGCTCCGATACGACACGGATGCGAAAGAAGGCAGACGATATGAAATGGAAAATCCCTTTGGCGGCAGGCTCTGCAGCCGTGTTGATCGCGGCGGCCTTGCTCGGCCTTATCCTGCTTCGCGGCATCGCCGGCAAGCCTGTCGCCGGGCATTCCGCCGCGCAGCTCCCCGGTTCCCGGGAGCAAGGCTGGAGCCAGCTCCCGGCTCGCGGCAAGCACAAGGAAGGAGCTCCGGCAAGCGGAGGCGCCGCCTCTGCCCAGGGACTGCCGGTTCCTGCGGCCGTTCCGGCTTCCTTCACCGGCAAAGTCGGCGTGCTCATGTACCACGACATCGAGCCGACCGCAGCCGGAGCCGACGCGATCACGCCGGGGCAGTTCGCCTCCGAGCTCGACGGTCTCCGCAAGATCGGCTACCGGATCATCTCGCTGCAGCAGTTCCGAATGTTCATGCAGGGCAAGCAAAGCGTGCCGAAAGGCTCGCTGCTCGTTACATTCGACGACGGCTATGAGAGCTTTTACCGTTATGCCTATCCGATTCTGAAGCAGCGCGGCCTTGCCGGAGCCTGCTTCGTCATTACCGGCGACTTCAGCCCTTCGGCTCTCGTCTACACGCCGCATATGACGCCCGCGGAGATCAAGAAGATGGAAACCGACGATCCCGCCATGGAGGTCCAGGCTCATACCGACGCGCTGCATGTCAAAATCGACCGGCGCCATGACTTGCTCACAGGCCGCCTTCTCCGT
This sequence comes from Paenibacillus sp. P22, assembly GCF_000469945.2. Lineage (NCBI taxonomy): Bacteria > Bacillati > Bacillota > Bacilli > Caryophanales > Paenibacillaceae > Paenibacillus > Paenibacillus sp. P22. Next base: position 31,350 of record NZ_CBRA020000161.1, read on the forward strand.
GCCGGCAGGCTCGAAAGCGACGCCGATTACCGGGCCCGAATAACCGCCGATACGATCAGATGCCTGACCGCCTTGCGGCGGCTCAATTCTCGTCCGGTCGATTCTTTCGCTTATCCCTACGGCCTGCATACGCCGGAAGCGGTCTCCCTGCTGCGGGCGCAGGGAATCAAATACGCCTTCACGACAGCTCCCGGACTCGCAAGCCGAACCTCCGATCCGCTGCTTCTGCCTCGGGTCAATGCCGGATCCCCGGCAATCTCGACTGCGGCGATCGCAGACGAGCTGAACAGGCTCGCTTCGGCGATGCCGCCCTTGCGCCGGACGTTGCCTTCGACGCTTGCAACGGCTTCCTAGGCTCCGGCAGCTTTCTCTGCATCGGCAGCTCCCGGTGCTTCCTTGACTCCGGCAGCTTCCTCGGCATCTGCTGCTCCCGGTGATTCCTCGGCTCCGGCTCCCGGTGCTTCCCTGGCTCGCAGAAGGACTGCCGCTTCTGCCGCCATCGCTTTCCAAGCATCCTGACGACAGCAATCGGCCCCCGATATGCCAGCCGGCAAGCGGGGGTCCTTTCATTCCCGACGCTCCGTGCGAATGGGAAGCACATGCGGGGGCACGGCGATTCCAGCCCGTTCCATACTGTTCTCGAAACGGCCCTCATAACGGAACACATCGCCCAGAAGCGGGCTTTTCACCTCGACACGGACGCGGAACAGACCCGCCTCGTCGTCGAACCACTCCTCCACGTCCGCTTGGCCGGTAAAAGCATCCGGGAAGCGGAATCCCGCCCAGCCCTCGTAGAACCGCTGCTCTCCCGAACGCAGCCGGATGCCGCCCGCCGCCGTCGCTTCCATATCGAGATCGACTGCCAAATGCTGCTTGTTGCCGAGATAGTCGACGATGCAGCCGCGGCTGCGGCTGAATATCATCGTCGCATCGAAGCGGCGGATCCGCTTCGGGAACCGGAAGGTGCGGATCCAGGTGACGGTTTCCCTGCCGAACCGGTCCTTGTAGCTGTAATTCTCCACCGTGAACGGAACGGATGCTCCGCTCTCCGGAAACATGATATTCCGCATCGTGCCGATATGGAGCGGAAGCTTGGCCAGAGGGTGATGCCAGACAGCATCCATTGTCCCTCTGCCTACGGCCGCGGATGCCGAGCCGCTGTGCAAGGAGAAGCGCTCCCGGATACGAGGATGCAGCTTGCTGAATTCATTCCCGAGCGCAAGCTCGTAGATCGACTTGCCGGCGCTCTGTCCGGCTCCCTTGAACCTGTCCATCACTTCAGACTCCTTCCTTTTCATAGGCTCCTCCCCCCTTTTGCCCTCGGCTGCTTGCGCAGGCATCTCGAAGCCCGGGGGCAATAAGGGACCGCAATCGCTGCTGCCGCCGACAGCACGAGCAGCGGAATCGTGGTCGTCAGAGGATTGAACGGCTCGGCCAGCAGCTCCGGCCGGAGCGCGGCTCCGCATACGGACAGCAGCAGCAGGCAGGCGGCCTGGATGGTGATGACCGCTCGGGAATGCCTGCAGGCCACTAAAATGACGGCCGCGGCAGCTTCTCCCCAGCCGAGCAGCTGCAGGGCCAATGACTGCGCCGTCGATGTCAGGCCAAGCCCCGCCAGCATGCCGAGCTCCGTGCCGGAGTCGTGGAGCAGCTTCGGCACGATGCCTTCGTAGAGCCACATGCCCGCAAGAGCAGTAATGGACGCCAGATGAATCGCAGCCATAGCGGCGACCAGCTCCGGCTGCCACCCCTTCTCGGCCCACATCCGGAGACGATCGAAGCTCCACGCCGTCGCCCATCCCATGAGAGGCCGGAACATATACCGGTCCGCCAGCTTCCCGGCGGTACCAAACCGGGTCGAGTACGTGTAGCGGGTCATGAACCGCAGCCCTTCCCCCGTTTCCTCATACTGCCAGTATCCCGATCCAGACCGGAGCAACGACCATTTTTGCGAGGAAGAGAACCTTAAAGTGGATAGCCTCCGGCCGGCGGCGGAGTGCGGCCTCGTCTTCGTTGTCCCGAAGCCTTCCACAGCCGCGCCGAAGCCGATCCGCGTCCGGTAGCGGAACCGCCTGCCCTCCCGTCCTTCCGATTGCGGCAGAAAGTCGATGGACGTAAACCGAAGATCCCAGCGTTCATGCAGCTTGGGCTGCTGGGTCAGATGCCAAAGCTCCTCGACACCGCAGCGCATCCTCATTTCGACGTAGATCGGCTGGACGGAGATTTTCCCAACGAGGCTTTTGTTCCCGGTTCGGCTCATTTTTCCGTCTCCTTATCCTCGCCGAGCAATTGGAGAGCTTCTTCGGCGTTTACCACCCGCTTGCCTCGAATGCGTTCCGCATCCAGCAGGCTGCAGCCTCCATGCGGCGCCAGCCGGTGCCGGAGCTTGGCCAGAGCGTCATAGCCGATATCCCTGATGCCGGAAGGCAGCGCCTGCAGCATCATAGCGGGCAGCCTCCCGCCTCGAAGCATTCGCAGCAAGATCATGGCAGCTGTTCCCTTCGTATAGGCTTCGCCTTCCTTCACCAAGACGAAGCTGTTTGTTTCTGCCGCCTTCAACCCGTGCCGCTCCAAAATGACGCTGCCTGCTTCGGATTGCAGCGCCGCGAAGCGCAGCCGGTCATCATGATCCCGATCGGCGGCGAATCGTGTCAGCGCATTGCAAAGCGCGCAGTTCCCGTCTACGAGAGCGATCGATCGTTTCATTGTACAGCCCTCCCTTTCATAGCCCTTCCTGCTGCTTCTATCGTATCGCTGCTGCGGAGACAGCGTCAGGCCTCAAAAGAAGAGGAGGGAACGGCAAAGAGGGCCTACATTCCGTAGGCCCTCTTTGCCGTGCATATGCCGCCGCGTTCCGCTCAATCCCGCTCTATTCCGGCGCCGTCCCCGTCGCCTCTCTTGATTTTGCGCACCGCTTCGCGGCTGCTGCGCGCGCCGAGCTTCTTGAGGATCCGGTTCACCTGGTTTTTCAGCGTGCTCTCGCTCTTGAAGAGCCTTCTGCCGATCTCGGCCTGGGTCGTGCCGCGCTCGATCAGCTCATACACCTCCCGCTCGGATGGAGTAAGCGGCTGAAGCTGCTCCTCCCGCTTGAGCCTGCGGAACTCCTTCAGCAGAGCCGCCATGGGCGCCGGTTGGGATACGGCCTTGCGTATCGCGGCCGGCAGCTCCCGGTAGTCCGTCTTCCCGATGTACTGCACCGCACCGGAAGCGAAGGAGCGGGTCATCGCCCGCTCCTCGCCCACGGAGGTCAGCATGATTACCGGCGAATTCCGCAGCTCCAGCAGATCGGCGGCTGCGCTTATTCCGTCCCGGACCCCTTCGCCGAGCTGGATGTCCATCAGGACGACATCATAGTCCAAGGCGGCGGCAGCCTTGAGGGCCTCTTCCGGCCCCCGCGCGGAAGCTACCAGGAGCATGTCCGGCTCGCCGCCCAGAAAGCGGCTCATCGCGCGGATCCAGTCCGGGTCGTCCTCCACCATCAAAATCCGGATCAGCCGATCATCACGCTCATCAGTTCCCATTCCTTGATCCAGCCTCCCTTTTTCCATCCGGCAAACGGCTTGGCGCCATCGTCAGCTCCAGCGTCGTGCCGTTTCCTTCCACGGTCCTGACGTCGACTCTGCCTCCGGCCCGCTTCATGACCTGGTACACATACGACAAGCCGATTCCATAATTGCTCCGCCCCTGCTTCGTGCTGTAAAAGGGCAGGAACAGATAAGGCAGATGGACGGCGGCGATGCCGGGTCCGTCGTCGGCGATCCGGACGACAAGCTTTCTCCGCTCCCGCAGCAGGCTTGCGGAGACCGTCCCTCCCGGAGCAGCCGCTTCGATTCCGTTGGAGATAACGTTCACGAGCGCTTCCTCCAGGTGGAACGGATCGCAGCTCACTTTCGCAGGAACCTGGATGCTGCCCGCAGCAAGCGAGACGCCGCGGAGAGCGGCGGCGGCGCTGCATCGGGCAACGGAGCGCAGCAGCAGCTCGTCCAGGCGGCAATGCTGCTCCCGCCAATCCATTTCCCTCGTCTGGCCGTGAATCCTCGTCACCGTATCCAGCATGCGGTCAGCGGATTCCCGGATCAGCTCCAGGCTTTCTGCCGCGCCGCCTTCTGCCGCCCGCTGAGGCTCGGCTTTGAGCTCCCGATCGAGCAGCTCGGCTCCGATCTTGATTTTGCCGATTTCGTTTTTCAAGGAGTGGCTCAGCATCGAAGCGCCCATGCCTGCCGTCCGCATCGCGCTCTCGACGGGATCCCGCTCCACGCGGAGCCTGATGCCGAGAACGCCGTAAAGAAAGATGGCGATCAAGGCGGCCCCCAACGAATAGGCGATGAACATGGCCACATAGGGAAAGAAATCGTACTGAGGCCGCAGCGCGCGGCCGACGTTGATAAAGCCCAGAACGCCGAGCAGCGTCGGCACCATCACGGCCGTCAACGCCAGTCTGCTCCTGCGGCTGGCGGCATGCCGCTCCCTATGCAGCGACACGAGGAGGCATGCGCAGGCTGCCGCGTAATAGGGTCCCGCCCATACGAGCAGCATGCCGTAGTTCGGAGCATGTGCGGGCGACAGCAGCCAGGCGCTCGCGGCGGATGCAGCCGGGGGCGCCAGCAGCA
>NZ_CBRA020000162.1:0-4812 GCF_000469945.2 Paenibacillus sp. P22
CCCCGCAGCCGGCCGCTGAGGCCTGCGGCCAGCATCGGCAGCGCCAGCATGACGCGCTTGTCCGGCCGAGGTTCGACAGGAGCCGAGGCCGAACTTGCCTGCGGCAGCAGCAAAGCCTCGGCTATGCCGGGGTTTCCAGCCAGCAGATGGATGCCGCTGGTCGTACGCGGATTGCATTCGATCGGCATCAGGCTGCCGTCCTCCTGCTCGATCAAGTCGAAGGCGAGCTGCCCGGTGAACCTCTCCAGCTCCGCGAACCGGGCTGCCCAGGCCTGTGCGGCGGGGTGGCGCAAAGGCTCGAAATAAACGCTCGCCCCGCCATAGGCGGAGAGCTCGGAGGCGTAGGCCGCATGAGCGGTCACCTTGCCGTCGTGAACGATGCTGTAGGTGCAGATTTCCCGTCCTCCGATATATTGCTGGGCTACCCATGGATAATGGCCCGTCCCCAGCTCGGATGCCGCCTCCACCAGCTCTTGGCGGCTGGTCGCGATCCTGACCTTGGCCGCGAAGCGGGAGTATTCCGGCTTCAGGACGCAGCCTCCCGAGGAGAGCATGTCGCGGAAGGAGGAGGAATGCGCGAAATCGCGCCACTCCTCGGGCTTGCTGATCCGTACGGTCATGGGCACGTTGAAGCCCAGACGGCCGGCCGTGCGGATGAACTCCGCCTTGCTGTGCAGCCTCTGCAGCTGGGCCAGCGGCGCCGTGAACACGGCGCACTGCGACCCGAGCCGCTCGCGGCTTGCCGCAACGAAAAAGAGCTCCTCGCAGGTCGGAATCAGGCTGTGTATTCCCTCCTGTGCGATGATCTCCTCCAGCGCGTCCGCAAATGCGGCAGGATCCGCGGCGGGCGAGGGAACCCGGCAGCTGCGCTTCACGGACCGCGATACCCGGCACAGATGATGCCGGGTGCTCTCCGCGGCGATCACCTCGCAGCCTGCAGCTGCCAGCAGGCGCGCCATCTCCAGCGCAGCCGGAGCCCGCCCCCCGGTCAGAAGCACTCTCTTCCCTCTGAGGCCGTCAGTAGACAAAATCGATCGCTCCGATCGAAAATCCGGCCGATGTCCCGAATAGCAGGATCCGGTCGCCGCGCTGCATCCTGCCCTGCCGGATCGCCTCGTGAAGCGCCATCGGGATCGACGCTGCAATCACATTGCCGAATTCCGGCGTAATGTTCATCAGCTGCTCGTCCGAGATGCCCAGCTTGCGGCTCAGCAGCCTCATCGCCATCGCGCTTCCCTGATGGGGGACGACGAGACGGTAGTCGCCGATCGCGCTTCCCGTCGCTTGGAGCACGCCCTCCATGAAGTCCGGCAGCAGCTTGTAAGCCATTCGGAAGATCGCTTCGCCTTTCATATCGAAGCGGAACTCGGAGTCGTTCTCCTCCTTGTACTCGCCGGCATGCAGTCCGCTGCCGCCGCCCCGAATCTCCGAATGATGCGCCCCTGCGCTGTATGTATTCATCGCCGCATGCAGGATGCGGGAGGCTCCTTCTCCAGAGCGCTCGATGACGACCGCGGCAGCTCCGTCGCCGAACAGCGCCGCGCTTTCTTTTTGCTCCCAGTTCAGCCCTTTGGAAGCAACCTCCGTCGAGACGAGCAGCACCCTCCGGTATCGTCCTGCATGCACCATATAGGACATCACATCCATGCCGGCCACGAAGCTCAGGCAGGTGGAATTGATGTCGAAGGAAGGGACCCCCGATTTGCCCTGTCCGAGAGCTTCCTGGATCAGCGATGCCGTGCATGGAATCGGCTGCTGCATCGTGGCGCTGGTACATACCAGGCAGTCGATGTCGGCGAATTCGAGCTGCGCCGCCTCAAGCGCCCGCTTCGCCGCAACCGCCCCCATTTGCGAAGCCGTTTCGGTCCCGACAAAGCGCCGCCGATGGACATTGGTCTTCTTTCTCACCCACCCCGGCTTCACCTGCAGGCGATGGTCCATTTCCGCATCCGTCACGAGAATCTCCGGCAGATAAATCCCCGTCCCCGCTATTCTTACCTTCATTTCCGTCATGGTGTCCCCCGCTCGCATTCGGACCGCATGGCCCTTCCGCTCTCTTTTTAGCTATGGCAGGCAGCACGCCTGCGCTCTGCGCATACTGATGAATCCTACTTTTTACCCATCTATTGCCATAATAGAACATTTTGTCGGTTTATGTCCTTGAATTCGGCCTAAAAGCCTCCGGCACGCAAGAGGATTTCGTTTCGACATTGCGATTCGAGAACTGCGGGCTGCGGCAGGCAAACCCAAAAAAGGCATCCTCTCGGATGCCTTTCGAATTTCTTCTCGCGCGCATGGCCTGCATGCAGGATGAGCTGGTCGCGGAGACGATCGAGGAGACGATCCTAATCAGCTCTGTCCCCGTCAGCCGTATCCCGCTCCACCTCAATCAGCTTGAACTGCGTCACATCCGCCAGCCCCCGGTTCGTAATCCGGATTTCCGGAATGACCGGCAGGGCCACCAGCGAGAAGGTCATGTAAGGAGCATTCAGGGAGCAGCCGATCGCCTTCCAGGCTTCCTCGAGGCCGGCCACCTCGGATACGACTTCCGGCAGCGATTTCTCCGACATCAGCCCCGCGATGGCCATCGGCACCTGCGCCAGCACCTTCCCGTCCTCGACCACGATCATGCCTCCGCCGATCTTCACGAGCTCATTGGCCGCGAACGCCATCTCCTGCTCATCCACGCCCATGACGAGCAGGTTGTGGCTGTCGTGAGCCACCGTGGAGGCGACAGCCCCTCGGGTGATGCCGAAGCCCTGCACGAAGCCCAGCGACACCTGGCCCTTGCCGTGATGCCGCTCGATGCAGGCGAGACGGATCGTGTCCTGCCGGATATCCGGCAGGATGACGCCGTTCTCTACGGGGAGCTCGGCGGCAGCCTTCGCGGTCCGCGCGCTGTTCTCGATGATGCGGATGACATGGACATGGGCAGCCGTGGAATCGAATCGGCTGGCCAGCCTGAAGTCTTCCGCCGCCAGCTCGCGGCCGACATGCATGGACTGGCGGATATGGGGCGGATACACGAATGCCGGGAAGCATTCCTTGCGCAGCTGTCCTTGATCGTAGACAACAACCCCGTCCGCCAGCACGGTCGACGGCGTCATCCGCTCCAGATCGTCCAGCAGCAGGATATCCGCACAGCGCCCCGGGGCGATGCTGCCCAGATCCTGTTCGCATTTGAAATACCTCGCCACATTCACCGTCGCCATCTGGATGGCCGTGACGGGCTCCACGCCTTCCTCCATGGCCCGCCGGACGACATGGTTGAGATGCCCTTTCTCCATCAGCGTCTGCGGACTGACGTCGTCGGTGACGAGAGAGATGTTGCCCGTCGGCACCTTGTCCTCGGTCACGACCTTGATGACTTCCTTGACGTCATGCCAGGCGGAGCCTTCGCGAATCATGAGATGCATGCCCATCCGCAGCTTCTGCAGCCCCTGCTCCCGGGTGACGGTCTCATGATCCGAGGTGACGCCAGCGGCGAGATAGGCTTGCAGCATGCGGCCGTCCTCGCTGGGGAAGTGGCCGGTGACCGTTTTGCCGCTCTTGATCGTAGCCTCGATCTCTCCCAGCATGACGGGATCGCCATAGACGACCCCAGGGAAATTCATGACCTCCCCGAGCCCGACGACATTGTCCCAGGCCAGTCCCTTGGAGATGTCCTCGACGCCCAGCCTGGCTCCGGCATCCTCGAGATCGAGAGTCGCCGGAACGCAGGAGGGAAAGGTCGTGAACACCTTGAGAGGAAGCTGCTGCCCCTCCTCATGCATCAGCCTCACGCCCTCCGCTCCGAACACATTGGCGATCTCATGCGGGTCCATGAAGATCCCGGTCGTTCCTTTGGCCATAGCGGCCTTGGCGAACTCGGTCACGGACAGCATCGTGCTCTCCACATGCATATGCCCGTCCAGCAAGCCGGGGCAGATATACCTGCCCGCTGCATCGATGATTTGCGTCCCGCTTCCGATGGCATGCTCCGCGTCCCCCACGTACGCGATCCGGCCGGCGGCAATCGCAACGTCGACATGCTCCAGCAGCTCCCCCGTATGGACGTTGACCAGAATCCCATTCCGGATGACGACCTCGGCCTCCGCCTCGCCCCGGGCTACCCGGGACAGCAGCCGGCTTGCTTCATGCAGCGGCGTTCTTTTTCCAGCGCTCATCCTGCTCCTCCACTCCTTCAATACGCAATCCTTCCAAATATTTAGCTTGTCACGATATCCGCCGCCCTATGCGACCCTCTCTGCCGCGCCAGCTTGCAGGCGAGCGGTGGGATCGCATGACGGCGGTCAGCCGGCATGCCGCTGCTCCAATGCCAGGACGGGCAGCCCGTTTTAAGGCTGCAGCCGTCCCCGCAGATAGGCTGCCAGCTCGCGCGCAGCCTGTTCATGCGCCGCGGCGCCGGGATGGCTTCTTGCGCCCGTCGTCTCCTCCGTCATGGCGGGAAGCTGGAACACCGATACCTTCCGGTCGCCCGAACGCTTGATGTAGGCATCGACAGCGCGGTAGATGGCCGGCATCATCGGCGTCCCCAGCATGCCGTAGGCCCAGACGATATAGGCATCCGGGTTGCAGGAGCGGATCGTCGAGAGGAAGCTCTCCGCCGCCGCCTCGAAAGCCTTCAGATCCTCTTCGTTGAAGGTCCCGTCCTCGTTCAGACGCTGCTTGTAGATCTTTCCGGTCTCCTCATCCTTCCACTCGGGCGAGTAGAACGCGCCTCCGTCGTTGGTGCCCAGATTCACGACCACGGCATCCGGCTGCCAGGAAGCGAAGTCATAGTCGCGGAAGGCGCCGAGAGCCGCATTCCTC
>NZ_CBRA020000163.1:0-8635 GCF_000469945.2 Paenibacillus sp. P22
CGCCGAGCTGGTGCTCACCACGATCGAGCTCGAAGGAGCTTTCCCGTATACGGCACGATGAAGCGCTGAACGGATCCTTGAACGCTGCATGCTGGATACTCCGGGCGTTCAGGATTATTCCTCCTCCTCGTTGATGCTGAATTCGGGCAGCGCCAATGTTGCGGTCCCGGCCGGATCCGTGGCAGCGCTGAAGGCGGTGACTCTGCGTGAATGACGGCTTCGCATCATTAAGGGGGATAGCTGATTTTCCGGCCGCCGCCTCCGCGCTGATGGCGGAATGGCCGGAGTTCTATCAGGATGTGCGGGAGATGCAGGCGATTGCGGCTGCCGAAGGAAGTCAGCTGGCCCGGCTGCGCGCCGAGCTGACGGAGCAGCTGCAGCAGCGCTTCGCCTCGACCGCAACCTGGGGGCTGGAGGATTGGGAGCGGGGAGCTGGGCATAACCGCGCAATCGGTCATGCCGCTGGAGCAGCGGAGGGCGGTCGTGCTGTCCAAGATCCGCGGCTTCGGCAAGTTCAGCGGGCAGCTGCTCAAGTCGGTCGCCCAAGCGTACGAGAACGGACAGATCGAGGTCGGCTACGATCCGGCGATCGGCACCTTCACGATCCGCTTCGTCAGCACGTTGGGGCTGCCGCCTAACCTGGCCGATCTCAAGGCGGCGGTCGGCGAGGTCCTGCCGGCCCATTTGCTGGTGAAGTATGTTTTTCGGTATTTATTGGTGAGAGAGGTAGAAGGGCTCAAGCTTCAGAATCTGGAGCTTAGGAAGCTTTCTGATTTTGCACCTTTTCTGGAGGAAAAGGGGAAATGAATGCTGCAAGTAAGCATTCTGAGAGATGGCGGAGAGCTGCTGCATCATCTCGGTATCATTTCAAAATATGAGAATACGGGCGGTAGGGAAGGAATGAGAGCATGCCTGGTCAAACACCGAATTTGAATCTGTACAAAAAAAAATCCGCTGACTGACGGCGAGGATACTTTCAACATCGAGACGATGCTCAACAATAACTGGGACAAGCTCGATGCGGCAGTAGGGGGAAAGGTCGATAAGTCCTCTGGCAAAGGGCTTTCCTCAAACGATTACACAACGGAGGACAAGTCCAAATTGGACGGAGCGACTAGCGCTGCGACGCCAACGCGTATAATTCTTCGCGATAGCGCGGGTCGTGCCAAGGTGGCCGCTCCTGCTGCAGCGGATGATATCGCTCGGAAAGATACGGTGGATGCGGCCGTGCAGCCCCTTCAGGCTGATTTGACGAATGCCAATTCAGTTGGCATCTCCCTGGTTCCGGGGCAGCAAATCGTAACCGTTCCGCGAGACACGCCGTTGAATATTTCAAGTATCAAGGGTCGGACGCTTGTTAATCTCTTTGGGAGAAACGGAGGCTGTGAAAGTATTGTACCTAATAGCGCAACAAGCGGCAGCATATCTCTCGATACAGCCAATTTTACACAAGGTCAATCGAGCATTAAATTCACTAAAACCACGAGCACCTTTGCAAATTACTTTCCAGGTTCTAATTCCCAGAGGATAATTCCACAGGTCGGCGATAATTACGCTTTTATAGCAGATATCAAGGGATCTCTTGCTACGCTCAAAATCGAAGGTGTTGGAGTTTCCTATTCCACCTATAAAACCGGATCGACTGCCACTGGGGCAGCATTTGAAACTCAAATATTGATTTTTAAGGTATTTTCTATTACTTCCCCTGGCACGAACAGCTTTTTGCCTTATATTAGTATTTCTGGCAATGCTGGTGATTCCATAAATATAGATAGCGCAAGACTATATAAAATCTCAGAAAGCGATGTGGCAACCATATCGCTTGTTAATTTTAACGTTGCACAGGTAGCAAATTATTTCCCTTATGTAGATGACATGAAAAACGTAAACGGAATCTACATCAAACAACTCGGTAATAACTTGCTCCCACCAATTATCCAATGGACAAATGGTAGGACGGATGGTCAGTATAAGGCAAACAGCATTGCCGTCATCAGTCCAGACGAGGTGCAGATTACAGTTGGAGTTGGGTCATCCGCAATGTTGACAACGATTGTTGACCTGCTGCCAAATACGACATATACAGCTTCCGGCGTTTTGAGTGCCGTTTACGTTTATGAACTTGGAGTTTACGGTTCATTTGTTGCCAATTTAACCTCTGGAAAGTCTTTCACGACCACATCCGCAACAAAATATGTAATCGGAGCCTATAAAGCAGGCGCTCAGTCTTCACCATTCACCATTAAAAATGTAACGCTGAGCCTCGGATCGAGTGCAATACCTTATGAGCGGCAAAATGAGCAATATTCCTTTTATCCTGATGCCAACCTAGCCTCTAACCTGGACGGAAGCGTCTACGACGAACTGTACACGGACAACACGGGGCAAACTAGAGTTATTCGGATGTTTCAATCAATGGATCTGACTGGGGACTTAAACTGGTCGTATGCGAACACATACACAGGAATTAAAGAAGTAAAGTTGACATTGAAAACGCCGCAAGCTGATTCGGGCATCATCACCAAATATGATGGCAAAATACTGGTCAAAAAAGCGGATGGAGTTCAGCCAACTTCCGGGGATATGCAAACCGTAAACGTATCTACGCTTTTTCTTTCCATTGCTGCGGCAGACTCCGGCTGGGGCGACAGCTATACGCCAACAACGGACGAGATCAAGGCTTACTTTTATGGATGGAAGATGTCTGGTAGTGGAACAAATTCAAACACGCTCTACACATCCGGGACCAAGTACTGGTGGGTGATGAATTTAGACGGTACTGTCGGAGGAGTCACCGCTACTTTGCCTATACAGCAAGGGATTGCAGATTTTAAGTACCGTCTCCAATACCAACTCGCAGTACAAATGGATGAACCCATTCGCTCTGAAGGTAGCCTCATGCTGACCGAGGGAGCCAACACCATCGAAGTTGGTACGGGGGCTGTTATGAGAGAACGGGCAATTCCATCAGGTGCTACTAATTATTCTAACCGACACCTTAACTTTAAAGATGGCGCTAATGTTAATATCCCGTCAGGCAACCAATTTAAGAATAGAGCTAAATCTATTGTCGCTATATTTAAAAATAGATTGCTCGACAAACTTTGGACTGCCTATTCTGGAATATCAGACGGTTCAGCTTACGGTTCTGCAAGGGCTGATATCTTGGAGAGCAACTTTGACCTATCTGCCGTCTACGAAGTCACCTATCTTGCACTTGACACTTATCAAATCGGTATCGCCCCGACGATCGTTACGACGCTATATTCACCAAACGCACGCGAGGTTACGGACGGATTGGTTAAAGCCTCTCAACAGCTTATGGGGCGAGTATCTGTGCTTGAAAATGGAACAGTACAAGCCAAAGTACCCCAATGGATCACGCCGACGCTATTAAATGGGTGGCAACTTTATAGCAATCAGGACAAGTACAGGCCACAATACAAAAAAGTGGGCAATCTATTGGAAATTAAAGGTGTTGTTTGCGGAGGGAATCTTTACAATCCAATATTTTTACTTCCTAAAGAATTTAGACCAATCTCAAATTTTTCGACAGCAAACCCTGCGGCTATAAACAGTGGCTTTGTCACATCCAATCTATGCATTGATCCTGATGGCAGGGTATTTATTGCCCTCAACGCTGCAACCGGCACAAATGGTGAAAATTACAACTATATCAACGCAATACTTCCTTTAGATTAGGAGGCCCACATGAAAGAAGCCATAATTACAAACCTTGAAGGCCTGCTCGCAGATGTCGCCCTTGTGGACGACCGCGAGACGGGATATTTGCCGATCTACGAAACGCAGGGAGTTCCGAAGGGTGACGAGCAGCCAGAGCTTAAGCTTAATGGCTACCGCGTCGCAGTGCCGGTACCGTCCGGCCTGTACCGGCCACGCTTCGCCCGTGAAGTCTATGACGCCTACCAGGCTGCCCTTGCGGCATATAGAGATGATCTGGCGTCCTGGGAATCGTTATCGGACATGCGCGGCGAACGGCCGCTGGCTCCGGTCGCTCAAGCATTCTGGATCGAGGGTCTGACTCCGGAAGAAATCGAGGCCCTGCAGCCACCACCGCCGGAGCCTTCCCCGATCGAGCAGCTGCAGGCGAATAATGCCGCCCTTCTGCTCGATCTGGCAGAGACGCAGGCTCGACAGCAGCAGGCGGAGCAGGACAACATGCTGCTTCAACTCCAGCAGGCTGAGTCGAAGGCGCGAATTCAAATAGCCGAGCAGGATCATGCAGATCTGCTTCTCCAGCTCGTAGAAGGAGGTGTACTCTAGTGGACTGGTACGCAACGATTAAGAGGTATTACGACCTTGGCTGCTACACCACAGCCCAAGTCCATCGATTTGTCATCCTCGGCAAGATCACGCAGGAACAGGCAGTTGAAATCACAGGAGCAGAGAGCGCCGCTTAGGCGCTCTTTTTGCTGAAAGGAGAATTCACATAGACATTCCAGCCGCGCAGCTGCAGTCGATCTCCTCTCAGGTCATAAAACTGGAGACTCTCCAGGAAGTAAATACGAAAGCGCTCACGGATATGGCTGGCAGCGTAAGCCGTCTCGTGGAGAGATTGGAAAAGTCGGATGATATGGCCCGCGAGGCTGGCCAGCGAGCCAGAGCCGCGCATCACCGGATCGACGAGCTGCGCGGGCAGCTCGAGGCGATGAAGCAGGGGCAGCGCTGGATCATCACGACCTCGTTTGGACTGATCGGACTGGCCGCGACGCTGCTTGGGCTGGTCCTTAAATTTATCGAAGGGAGCTGAGAGCAATGGACTGGACGATCGCAAGTCAATGGATCTCGCCGAAGCTTGGAGGGGTGCTGCTTCTCTGCTGGATATCCGGCTACATTCTTAAGCGCACGCCTAGAATTCCGGGCTGGAGCATCATCTACGCCGTTACCGCCGTCGGAATCGCTATGGCAGGCGCGTCGCTTGGCTGGAGCCCGAATACGGCCGTGCAAGGCGTATTGTGCGCCGCGGTTGCCGTGTACGGCAACCAGATGTACCGGCAGACGGCGGAGGCCGTTGCCGGCGGAGAGGATTCCCATGGACGAAACTAACTATCCGATTGAGCGCCGCTACGTTGCGGTACGCTCGAACACAAGGCCAGGCACCCGGCTCATCACCGGCTGCCCGGCTTTTTTAGTTGCGCATGATACCGGCAATCCGGGCGCAGGCGCCGATGCGCATTTTCGTTACTTCGACACTCTCAGGAATCGAACGGCATCCGCGCATGTCTTCATCGACGACAAACGGATTCTGGAGATCATCCCAACAGGGACGGGCGACCAGGCGGCCGAAAAAGCATGGCATGTCATACGGAATGTGACAACGGACAATGAGAGATTCGGCTACGACGCCAACGACGCCGCGCTCGGAGTCGAGCTCTGCTATGGAGGAGGAATCGACTTTAAAGCCGCGTACGGCCGCTATGTCTGGTATCTGGCCTTCTGCTGCCGCAAGTGGGAACTGGATCCATCCGCTCACATCGTGACCCACCGGCAGCTGGATCCGATGCGGAAGCAGGATTGCGAGCAATCGCTGGCCTGGGGCGGGAAATCGTTCGCCGAGCTCATAGCCGATGTGCGGAAAGCCATGGCGGCGTCCAGCTTCTCCCTACCGGGGCAGCCGGCATCCGCTCCGGCACTCCCGCAGCCAACCAAGCCGCAGCCGCAGCTGCCGAAGCTGCTGCAAGAAATAGGCGACTTCCTCATCGTCTCCTATATCCAGCCCGCCCGCCACTTCATGCTGTTCGCCGGGGACAAGGCCGCGGCCGCCCATTACGAGCGGCTGGCCGCCAATGTTCGCGGGGCAGCAGCCGGGCTGTCTCTCCCGAAAAGCAACTGCCAGGAGATCATCTACAACTGGCTGTCGCCGGCCTGGTACAAGGCCAAGGCGGAAGGGCGCGATCCAGCCAAGTACCATGTCATGGCGGAGGCACTCCGCGCTTGCGCCGGAATCCCCGCTTCCTGATCCGGCACCGTGGCCGGAACACTCTTCATGCGGGCATTCGTTTCCTCCTCCGGCGGAGCGGCCCCTCGCGCTCTTCTATGACCTCTAAAGTTTTCATAGAAGAATGCTCTTTTCATTTACAACTCCGCTCCAACTCTCCCATAATGGAAGCTGCAGCAAATTCCAGGGAGGCGTTCCGTTGAAGTATATTGAATTCGGGTACGGCAACCGATGGCTTCTCCGCACGGAAACCGAATTCCCTGACGGTACGGAACAGGAGCAGCGGGGAATCGCGAGACCGATCAAGCCTCAGTCCATCTACGTCAGGCTGTGGCTGGGAAGAACGGTGCTCATTATGGATTCGAGGCAAGGCTTCAAGCGCTCGCGCAAAAACAGGAGAGCCTTCAAAATCATTCTCGGCATATGCAGCCATTAAATGCAGGGACCCGGATACGCCAACGCAGCGCTGGAGCTGCTGGCGGAGTTTGTCCATCGGGAGCTTCCCGGCCGCAGCGATGCCGTGCTGGCCGTGAACGGCAAGAACATGGCGGCCCAGCGGCTGTACATCTCAAAACCGGCTTCAAGGATACCGGCCGCTGACGGACGGGCAGTCTGGGACAGCAATTCATCATGAGCCTGGAAATCTGACCTAACGATCCAAGGAATCCGTTGGACGATGACTCCTCTGGATCCCCTTTTCAATAGAAGACCGCCGCCGGAACATCCGGAGGCGGTCTTTTTTTTACATATAAACCTGGGTAATCTCATACTCGCGTTCAAGCGTCAGGTCGACGAACTCTTCCTCCATCTGAACGAGCGGGCGGAAGAACTCCGTAGGATGGGTCATGACGATGATGCCGGATTGCCCGGAGTCGAGGTCGACCCGCTTGCCGATGAAGTTGGGGATCATATGCCGAATGAAGGTATGGGTCGTCATCGGATCGAGCTCATGGAAGCTCATCCGGTACAGCTCCCGCAGCACATAGAGCAGGTCGCGCTTTTCCTGGTAGACGCGGGATGAGATCATGGCGCTGTACACATCTGCGACGGCTACGATCTTGGCGATCGGAGAGATGTCCTCGCTGCTGATTCCATGAGGATATCCGCTTCCGTTCATGCGTTCGTGATGCTGCAGGGCAGCCGTGGAGAGGTAGGGGTCTTCGTAGGAATTAAGGATGATTTCTTCTCCATACAGGGTATGGCGCTTGATTTCCTTGTATTCTTCCGGAGTGAGCTTGCCCGGCTTGTTCAGGATGCTCTTCGGAATCCTGCATTTGCCGATGTCATGGAGAAATCCGGCTTTGCCGATGCGCAGCGATTCCTGCTCCTCATACCCCATCCAGGAGGAAAGGTAATAGGACAGCATTCCGACCTGAACCGAATGCTGATACGTGTAGTCGTCCGACGTATTCAGCAGGAGCAGCATGGAGACGACGTCGCGCTCCATCTGGAATCCGGACAAGAGCGGATGGAAGCTGCTTTCGACATCCTCCTCCGTTACTTTTCCTTCCTCTGCCGCCTGGCGGAACAAATTCTCGCAGCCGGTGATGGCGCTCTCATAAAGCGGCTTCATGGCAGGCAGCCATTTGGGCGACAACCCCGATTCGATCGTCCTGTGCGCGAATTCGGCGATCTCTGCCTCCGGAGGCTCCGCCAAATCCACGTAATCGATTCCGTGCTGCAACAGCTTGCTGATTTCGTATGACCGCAGCATCGTGCCGCTGGACATGACGTTCAGTCCGAACTGGTTGAAGGCGTCGCTGCTGAGCCGATCGCCTTCCTTGATTTCCGATACATGCACCCTCATGCTGCACCTCGACAGTGTTTATATTCTGCTGCCCACCCTTATCTAAATAATCCTAAATACAGGAAGCATAGGGCGAAAGTTGATTCTAATCACCTAATATATCGGTATAAAGGCCCTTTGCTTTAATAGGGTCCTGAGTACCTTGGACTAATGCCCTTCCATCCGGGAAAATAATGACCGTCAATCCGCTCTCGGATCGGTAGCGGAGACTATAGGGACCGAGCTCCGCGCGCCCGCTGGACTCCAGCCTCGAAGCGAGCCGGGAGAGGTCCAGGCCGAGCGGCCGGGAAGGCGTGACCTGCACGGTAGAGCGGCCGCACATGACGGCGGACGACTCTTGCTGCGGCTCCTCGAGAAAAGCGAACCTCCCTTGCCCGCAGCAGGGGCAGTCTTCCCTGCGAGCGTTCCCCGCGGATACCTGCATCCAGGAGTTGCGCCACACATCCAGCTGCAGCAACGATCCGCTCATAGCCTGCCTGTTCCCCGTCAGCCATTTGATGGCTTCCATCGCCTGCAGGGAACCGACGATGTCGACGAGCGGGGAGAGCACTCCGGCCGTCTCGCATGTGTCGGCAATGCCGCCCGCGGGCGGAGCGGGATACAGGCAGCGGTAGCAAGGAGTCTCTCCGGGGATGACGGTCATCGTCATGCCGCCCGAAGCGACGGCTCCTCCGTATACCCAGGGAATGCCGTGCTTGACGGCATAGTCGTTGATCAGGTAGCGGGCGGAGAAATTATCCGTGCCGTCCACGATGATGTCCGCACCGGCAAGGAGGCTCTCTGCGCTGCCGGGGGTCAGGTCGGCGATTGCGGGGAAGACGCGGACGGAGCTGTTGGCTTCCCGCAGCCGCGCGRCCGCCGCCGCCGCC